>CAKREC010000033.1 GCA_934316925.1 uncultured Eubacterium sp. | reverse complement strand
GGGAATACCGGGGGCTGCAGACAGAAAATGCAAAAAAACTCCAGGATTTTTATTATGGAGAAACGAATCGGTCAATGTACAATGTTTTTCAGGGATTCTGGATCACGATACAGATACTGACAGCACTTTTTGCCATACTGTATTCCTGGACTGATAAAAAGCAGGCGTTTCTTGCGATTTCCCTGATCGGGATCAATCTGTTTTTGATGTTGTTTGAGGTTCGGGCAAGATATCTGATCTTGTATATACCATATTATATTGTGATGGCAATGGTGGGCGTGTCCCTTCTACGGAACTTGACGAGAGAAAGAAAAAAAGATATAATTAGATGGTTAAACAAAAATTAAGAGAGGATTAAGCGAATGGGTGAAAAAACGAGTAAATGGCTGCGATATGGAATCTGTTTTGTCCTAATTTCGGCATTGTGCTGGTTGTTTCCATATACGGGAGATGACTGGGCGTGGGGAAGTCAGATCGGGATCGATCGTCTGAATTCCTGGTTTGCCAATTATAATGGACGGTATCTTGGCAATATTTTTGTACTGATCATGACAAGATCGAATGTGATAAAAACCTTGATCATGGCACTGTGCCTGACCGGTACGGTATATTTGGGAGAGTATATTACAAAGAAAAAATATGCGTTTTATGTAGGCTGTGTGAGTCTGGCTTTGATTCCTAAGCTAATTTTGAAACAGGCAGTGGTATGGACAGCGGGATTTTCCAATTATGTTACTTCCCTGTTTTTAACGATGATCTTTATTGCGTATATCTATCCGATCTTTGAGAAGGACATGCCAAAGCGAAAGATCTGGCATTGCATTCCGATGTTTGTGCTGGGAGTAGCCAATACGCTGATCGTTGAGCATCTTACGATATACAATGTGGTAGTGGCGGTTGCTGTGATCGGATATACCATATTTGTTCACCGGAAGGTGATTGCTTCTCATGTTGCCTATGCGATCGGCGCAGTTGCGGGAGCATGGTACATGTTCTCCAATGAAGCTTATCATACGATCGCGAACAACGAAGATGGCTACCGGCAGATGGCAGAGGGGGGCGTTGTTTCCCGTGCATTGACCAATTATGTGGAAGTGATCGTGAAGCATCTTGTTTTAAACAATGTGTGGATCAATCTTCTTATTTTAGCAGTGTGCATGATCTTATTGCAGCAGTGTTTTGACAAGGAAAAACAGAATTCTAAGATCCGTTTTCTTGCCAATGGATGTGTTGGCGTGATGGCGGTATTCAATGTATGGGCACTATTATCTTCATTTGGAATTTCCACATTTGCCAAACAGAACCGGCTGCTTTATATTGAGGCACTGTTAGCTACGATCTATGTGCTGGCACTTTTGGTATTTTCGGTATTGGTCGGACTGGCACAGAAGAAACTATGGCATTTATTATTCTGGAATTTAAGCATTATTTGTGTGGCAGCGCCACTTCTGGTCGTAAACCCAATTGGAGAAAGATGCTTTTTCGTTACCTACATCTTTTTTGTGATGTTGCTTCTGGAACTGATGGGACAGATACAAAAAGAGGTGCTGGTACAGTTCTTTACCGGAAAGATGTTCCGGAACGCATGTGTCTGCATTGCTTTGGCTGGACTCGCGTTTTACCTGAATATATTTTCATCCATTTATGAAGTGGATCATGCAAGACTGGCACGTATTCAAAGACAGGTTGCTGCCGGCAAGACTTCGGTTGAGATCATCCATCTTCCATATGAATCTTATTTGTGGACTTCAACACCGGAGATGGAGCCGTGGATCGAGCGCTATAAACTGTTCTATGGTCTGCCGGAGGATCTGGAATTGAAGGCTGTATGGGAATATACAAAAAAGAAATGATTATTTTTATGCAATAGAGAATGGAGAGTAAAGTATGGAAAAGAAAACGATGACATTGTACATGGTTGTGCCATGCTACAATGAAGAAGAGGTTCTGGAGGAGACGACAAAGCAGCTCGATGTGATTTTTGACGGCATGAAAGAGGCTGGCAAGATTACGGAAAACAGCCGCATTTTGTATGTAAATGATGGTTCCAAGGATCAGACCTGGCATTTGATCAGCAAACTTCATGAGGAACACAAATGGGTCAGCGGATTGAATCTGTCCCGCAACCGAGGTCATCAGAATGCGGTTCTGGCAGGTCTTATGTATGCCAAAGAACATTGTGATGCGGCCATTTCGATGGATGCGGATCTGCAGGATGACGTCAATGCGATTGAAAAGATGGTTGATCTGTATCTGGCAGGCAAAGATGTTGTGTATGGAGTTCGTAGCAGCAGAAAGACGGATACCTTTTTCAAGAAGTTCACAGCAGAAGGATTTTATAAGATTATGCAGTGGATGGGTGTTGATATTGTGTTCAATCATGCAGATTTTCGTCTTATGAGCAAACGCGTGTTGGATGAGATGGAACATTATAAAGAGGTAAACCTGTTTTTGCGCGGAATGGTTCCATTGATCGGATACCCATCGGATTGTGTGTATTATGAGAGAAATGAGCGTTTCGCAGGGGAAAGTAAATATCCATTAAAGAAGATGCTTTCGTTTGCTTTCGATGGAATTACTTCGTTCAGTGTAAAACCGATCCGCTTTATTTTAAGTCTTGGACTCATTATCTTTATTGTCAGCATCGGCATTTTGATCTATTCGATCATTCGCCATGCGATGGGAGCTACGGCATGGGGCTGGAGTTCTCTGATGGTATCGATCTGGGCTCTGGGTGGATTGCAGTTGTTTTCTACTGGTCTTATTGGAGAGTATATTGGAAAAATGTATCTCGAAACAAAAGCAAGACCACGTTTTGCTATTCAGGATGTATTGGATGAGGTGCCTTCCAAATGAAATTAGTTCCATATCAGCATAAAGTTCAATATTATGAGACCGACAAAATGGGGATTGTCCACCATTCCAATTACATACGATGGTTTGAAGAGGCGAGGGTGGACTTTTTAGATCAGGTTGGAATGCCTTATGAAAGTGTAGAGGCTACCGGTGTTATTTCACCGGTCGTGTCGGTAGAGTGCAAATATCACGGAATGACGCATTTTGGTGATACAGTTACGATTGTACCGCGAATTACAAAGTTCAATGGAATCCGACTTGTGATCGCTTATGAAGTACGTGATATAGAGACAGGAGAACTCCGATGTTCCGGCACAAGTTCTCATTGCTATCTGGATGAGGCAGGACATCCTGTGAACCTGAAAAAGACAAATGAAGCGTTATATCAAATATACAAAAATGCCATGACCTGGGAATAGGCCATGGCATTTTTCATTTTAATTTTTCTTTTCTTTTTTAAATACCCATTCGCGCTGGATCTGAAAACTGATCAGGAACAAAACCGCGTCAATAATACATTTGCGGATGCTCCGGAATGGTATGATGCCAAACAGATGATCGACTAAGAACCAGGATAAAAGGAGCTGTACGACACAAAGACTGTAATATTTGGCAAGAATAACCGGCGATCTTGAGTCGTTTTTAAATACCTGATTTTTGTTCATAAAGAAATTATATAACGAACTGCAAAGGCGGGAGATCACGGTCCGTAACAAAGTGAGTAAAGATCCGCCAAAAGCAAAATTGGCAAATACGGGAACGCTTGCCGGGATCCAGCGCCGTAAAATAATTCCAAGTAAAGTAAACAAGGCAATGTCTATGATGAAACTGGACATCGAGATCAGCATAAACTTAAGAAATACCTTGTAAATCCGGATGGAATCTAAAAATGGGTTGAAGTGCGAACTTTCATTGTTTTCCAGATAGATCGTCTGGATTGGAAATTCCTTGAATGGAATCATATTTTCGTTCGCCGTGATCAACATATTCATTTCATATTCAAATCGTTCGCCCTTGGTTTTGGCAAAATATTTCTCGATCAAAGGCGTCGGAAGGCCACGAAGACCGGTCTGCGTATCCGATACATGAATGCCACAGAGCAGACTGATCATCTTGCAGGTAAGCTTATTGCCAAAGCGGCTGCGCCAAGGAATGGATTTGTCGTCAAATACCCGGCATCCAAGGGTAAGGTGGTCAGGGTACTCCTCGGTCAGTCTGGCGCAGGTACCAATATCTTCCAGCACATGCTGGCCGTCACAATCCACTGTCACAGCACCCTTGATCTCCGGGCATTCCTCTAAGATGTAACTAAACGCCGTTTTCAAGGCGATCCCTTTTCCAAAGTTGATTCCGTGGTGCAGCACCGTACAATGATATTGTTCCTCACAGGTTTGAAAATAACATTGATTTTCCTCTTTACTGCCATCGTCGACAACAAGAATGTTGCGAAAATCGTCTTCCCGCAGATTTTCGACCAGATTCACAAGACGTTGATCCGGATCCAGTGCAGGAATAATAATAGCAATTGAGTTTTTATAATTACTCATAAGTATCTCCATTTCGTAACGTTTACGATTACACTCAGATTATTATATCTTTTTTGACGGAAATTTGCAAGAAGCAGTGCATATATGGTAAAATGTAGCTGGATTATGTTTCCTGATAAAACATAAAGGAGATCAGTGATGAAGACAGTTTCCGTATGTGTATTAGCATACAATGAAGAAAAATTTCTGCCAGGTGTATTACGCGATATAGAGATGCAGACGTATCCGGCAGATTATATAGAGGTGGTACTTATTGACAGTGGCTCTTTGGATCGTACAAGAAATCTGATGGAGAATTTTTGTAAGAAAAATAAAGACAGATTTTTGAATATCCAGGTGATCGACAATCCGGGCAGGATCCAAAGCTGTGGTTGGAATGAGGCAATCATTCATTTTACAAGTGATGTTATGATCCGGGTGGATGCTCATAGTCATATTCCGCCGGAATTTGTTCAAAAGAATATGGAAAATCTGGCGCAGGGCGAACTTGTGTCGGGCGGTATCCGTCCGACGCTTACCGAAGGCGAAGATGCGTTTTCCAGAACCCTTCTTCTGGCGGAAAATTCGATGTTTGGAAGCAGTGTGTCTACCGCAAGAAGAGGTGGAAATAAGACATATGTAAAATCTTTTTTTCATGGTGCGTATGACCGGAAAGTGCTGGAAACAGTAGGGGGATTTCGTGAAGATCTCGGACGCACAGAGGATAACGAATTTCATTATCGGATCCGGCAGCATGGTTATCAGCTGGCAATGTCACCGGATATTGTCTCTTATCAGTATATCCGGCCAACATTGTGGAAGATGGGAAAACAAAAATTTGGAAATGGATACTGGATCGGGCTGACAGCCGGTGTATGTCCGGGGTGCCTGTCCGTGTATCATTTTGTTCCATTTGCTTTTGTAGGAGGTATTTTACTGACTACGATTTTGAGTATTCTGGGGTATCCGCTGCTCGGCATCATTATGTGGAGCATGTATGGTGTACTGGCAGTGGCAATGGCGTTGCTGGCGGTGGCTGGGGAAACGAAGAAACATGGTGTCATGATCTTACTGCCACTCATGTTTTTGTATCTGCATGTTCTGTATGGAGTTGGAACCTGGATCGGACTTTTGCGTATGCCTTTTTGGCGAAAAAAACACAAAGAATGTCCGTCTGTTGAGCGAGTAAAGGAGAATATGTTGCATGAGTCAGATTTATCATAATTATACACAAGAGGAATTAAAGGAAATGCAGCGGATCAATCTGGAGATGGCTGTCATTTTCTTTGATTTTTGCAAAGAGAGAAATTTAACGGCATATTTTTGCGGTGGAGGCTGTATTGGCGCGATCCGTCATGGTGGATTTATCCCTTGGGATGATGATCTTGATTTCTTTATGCCACGGAAAGATTATGAGGCATTTGTTTCTCTTTGGAATACATACGAACCGGGAAGTGAGCTGGCATTATCCGATTCGGATGAGAATTTTAATGACCACAATCTGTTCGCGACTCTGAGACATCGGGAGACCACATATATAAAGCCGTATCAGAAGCAGGTGGATATGGTGCATGGAGTGCAATTGGACATTATTCCTTTGGATGGATATCCGGATGGCAAATGGCAGCGTAAGATGCAGTGTATGTGGGCGCTGATCTATTCGCTTTTCCGGGCGCAGACAATTCCTGAAAAACATGGCGGCGTGCTGGCTTTGGGAAGCCGTCTTTTACTGGGATTATTTCGCGGGAAAAAATTGCGGTACCGGATATGGAAATTTGCCAAAAAAAAGATGACAAAATACGATATCAGTGAGTGTAAGGGGATTACGGAACTTTGTTCCGGACCGGGTTACATGAAAAACTGGTATGATAAAGAATGGTTTGACCACTATATTTTGAAAGATTTTGAAGGACGAAAGATGCCGTTGCCGGTTGGTTATGATGCGTACTTACGCACGGCTTTTGGCAATTATATGGAACTGCCAAAGGAGGAAGACCGGGTATCACATCATGATTGTGTGTATCTGGATCTGAAACATTCCTATAAGAAGTATCGTGGGATTTATTATATGACGGAGGAAGCATAGATGGAAGATTTAAAGGCACTGCAGAAAAAATGCCTAGAGATTACGCTGGTGTTTAAGGAATTCTGTGAACGGCATGACCTGTTGTTTTATTTGTGCGGTGGTGGATGTATCGGAGCCGTTCGTCACGGTGGATTCATTCCGTGGGATGATGATATTGATGTGTTTATGCCAAGAGACGACTATGAGAAGATGTGCCGGCTCTGGCATGAAGAGATGGATGAAAGTAAGTATCGGCTGAGCCGGTCGGATGCGGAACATTTTGAACGTTCCCAGTTGACGGCGATCACCGATGAAGATACAACCTTTATCAAGGAACGACAGATGGATCTGGATGTGGCACATGGTGTCCGTTTGGAAGTGCTGCCGCTGGATGGCTGTCCTTCGGGGCGCTGGAAAAGAAAAATGCAGATCTTATGGGGACTGGTGTATCAGATCTACATCAATCAGGAGCCACCGACCAGTAAAGGAAAATTGTTAGAGTGGATCGGAAAGATGATGTTGTTTTTTGTCCCTGGCTGGAAGAGGCGTTTTCGAGTAGCATCTTTTGCGGAAAAGCAGATGACAAAATATCCGATCGAAAAATGTGATCATATTACGGAGTTGTGCGTGCGCTACAATTACATGGTAAATGAATATCCCAAAGAGATCTTTGCATCTGCCGTGTATAAAGATTTTGAGGGCGTATCCCTTCCGTTGCCGGTGGGATATGAAACATATTTATCGATGGCTTTTGGCAATTATATGGAATTGCCGAAAAAAGAAGATCAGGTGCCAAGTCATGATGGCATTTGTATAGATCTGGAACATTCTTATCATGATTATTATGGGGTTTATTATCCAAAGGAGAGAACGAAACATGAGTGATTTTACGAAAGGGCTGATTTCTATTATCATTCCGGCATATGAGTCAGAAACTTATCTGCGGGAGTGCCTTACCAGTGTGGTAAATCAGACCTATCCGCAGATCGAAGTGATCATCAGCTATGGAAAGTCAAAGGACAAAACATACGAAATTATTCAGGAGTTTCAAACGAAATATAATTTTATACAGTGCATCGAGCGGGAAAACCGGGGGGTTTCGGCAGCAAGAAATCTGGGGATCCGGGCGGCAAAGGGAGAATTTATCCAATTTGTTGACAGCGATGATTTTTTATTGCCAGATGCCTGTGAACGATTAGTCGGGGCGATCGAGAAGTATGATGCATCGGTTGTTATTGCCGGATTTCATATTTTAAAAACCGGAGAAGAGCGGCAGCCTTTGCCGGGGGTGTATGCCGGAGGCAAAGAGTTTTTCCGGCACCTGGATGACTACTATGATTACCAGAAAAATTGTATGAACACACCATGGAATAAGTTGTATCGGCATAAGGATCTTACGGCAGTATTTCCGGAAGATCTTTCTTTGGGAGAAGATCTTTTGTTTAATCTACAGGTACTTGCAGGGGAGCATACGATCGCGGTGATCCCCGATATTGTGTATGATTATAATAATGTAAATGATACGTCGCTTGCATACCGATACCGGGAAAATGGGTTTGAGATCGAAACGATGATCCATCAGAAAATGATGGAAATGGCCAATTTGTTTGGTGTATATAATACAGAAGTATTATATAAAAATTATCTGTATGGCTGGAAAGTCAAGGTAACGGCGCTTGCGCATCGGTCGGGAAAATCCTGTGTGCAGTGCAGCAAGATCATTCGAAACTGGATGAAATATCCCGCAATGCAGGACATGATAGAACAGTATCATCCGACATCAAAGGCAGACAAGATGTTGTTTTATATGATACGCAAAGGTCTTGGTGGGATGGCTTACTGGTATTATCGAACATTTTGGTAGGAGAGAAAAAGAATGAAAAAAATTGCTTTTGTGAATTTTGATATGTCAGATACCGGAGGTTCCCAGCAGGTACTCTCGAATATGGCACTTGCTCTGAAGGATGAATATGAGATCCATGTAATCAGTCTTAAGATCTCCAAATCAGACTGGGCATATGAATTTCCGAAAGAGATTCGAAGATATACCGTGCTAAGCAAGGACGCCAGGATCCGGGAAGTGATCCACGGAGGCAAAAAGGCATTTCGGGAGTATATAAGAAAACATGGATTTGACAGTTTGTTTTATATAGGAGCCTATGCAGGTTTATGTGGAGGCATTTTAGGAAGAAAAGAACGGTGCAAAAAAGTCTTTTGCGATCATGGTGCACTGATGAATCAGTGGAATGAACTACCGGCGAGATTGATGCGGATCTGTGGTTCTAAGTTTTCCAACTACACGATTGTTCTCACCAAACAAAGCGAGCAGGCCTATTATGATAAATTTCATTATAAAAAAGACCGTGTCCGCACCATATATAATTGGATGGATGATTCGATTTTAAGAGATGCAGGGGATTATGACCAAACCTCAAAGACGCTGCTTACAGCCGGACGGTTTTCGCATGAAAAAGGATATGATCTGCTGGTGCAAGTGGCAAAGAAACTGGACAATCTGGTGACAGACTGGCAGTGGGACATTTATGGTGAGGGCGATGAATTCGAAAACATCAAGCGGCAGCTGACTGAAAATGGACTGTCGGAAAAGGTAAAATTGCTGGGATTGACCAATGAGATGAGCCGGCAGTATGTGAACCATGCGATATATGTTATGACCTCGTATCGCGAGGGACTTCCGCTGGTGCTTTTGGAGGCAAAGGCCAATCACCTGCCAATTGTCAGTTTTGATATTGTTTCCGGACCCGGAGAGATTGTTGAGGACGGCGTAAATGGGGTTCTGATCGAACCATATGACACAGGGAAGATGGCCGGTGTGATCGCGGAACTTCTAAAGGATCAAGCCAGACGAGTGAGTATGGCGGAAAAAAGTTCGCTTGGCGTAGAAAAATTTGAAAAGAAAAAAATTCTCGCACAATGGCGAGAATTCATTGAAGAAATCACGGATTAACGGGTGTGGGTCAAGTATCCGGCACCAATCCAGAACAGCATAGTTTCTATGTTCATGGTAAAAAAGATATCATGGAAACACAGACAGAAGACCAGGATTGCCAGTATCCAGGTGGAAAAGACCACGTAGGTATTGGAAACCGGTCTTTTTTCTTTGGAACGCTGTAAAAAGCGTGCCAGAAGCTGGATCATGAAGATTGCCATGATCAAAAAGCCTACAATACCAGTCTCAACTAAGAGAGATATATAACCATTGTGGGTGACATACTGCGTCTTCGCAAGATATCCGTCCGGATTATTTTGTGTGGCATAAGGAAGTGCGCTGCGGAAAGAAAAGCCAAAGACCGGTTTTTCTTTATACAACTGCAAGTATGCCGTCCAGATCGTGAAACGGTTGTTGGAAATATTTTCATCATTGACGTCATCGCGGATCAATTCGGCCTTGGTGTCTCTGGTAGGAGTGATGATCCGTGCTATCGATTTGAGTGTAAACATCGTAGCTGCATAAACCACGACTAACAAAAGCAATGTGATCACTCCACGTAAAAGAAGGGAGCAGACTATGGAACGAGCCATATCTGGCTGATCCTGTTTCTCTTTGTAGGTGCGGTACAGCACATAGAAAAGTACTGAAGCGATCACGGAAAGATATACTGTCCGGGAGTTCGACATGATGATGTACATGATCTGTGTGATCAGGCTCAGATAACCAAAGATACGCAGGATCCTGTGTCTGGTCTCGCGGATGATATAACAGAGCCCGAATACCAGCAGAAGAGAGGTAAAGGCAGCAAAGTTTGGATCGGTAAACAGACCGAATAAGCGGCCATCTACAATGCCTTGCCGGACAGCACTGTGGCCGTCTACATAAAAGGTAGAATAGTGCATATCTAAGAAATACTGCGCCAGAGAACCAAGACAGGCAATGTCCCAGAGAAAGCTGCAGAAAAATACAATGCGGATCAGATAATACCGGATCCAGGTTTCCTCCATATCATAGGCAAGCAGGAAGAACAGGACCGTCTGCGAGATAAATGTTATAAATCCATATCCATTATCAACAAGACCGTAGTGGAGGTTGGAAATGATGCCGATCAATAAAGTTCCTGAAAAAATAGCGAGTATCCGGGTTTCGCGGCTTTTCAGATTGCTTTTGTTGTTCCACAACTGCCAGGCGGCAAGAATACATCCGGCTAACAATAAAAATCGGTACATAAAATTGTTCCATGTACCATCCATAAGAGCTGCCGTCATCGTAAAACGGGTAGAGATGCTATACAGCGAAAATAAAATTAAATAAATACCAATAACATGATTTTTTAGTGCTTTCATAAAATGTTGACTCCTTTACAATGTTGATTATTATACTATATGGTCATGTTTTTTTCAACTGATAACGTAAACAATCGAGAATGAAATATTGAAGTTTCTCGTGGAAAATGGTAAACTGAATAGGTTATAGATTTTAGGAAGGAAGCAATGCTTTATGAATAAAACAAAACGAGTAAAGGAATATATTGAAAATGGGCGTCTGTCCATGATATATCGTGTTCTGCTTTTGATCTGGGACGCGATCTGTATCAATGCGTGTTCGTATCTGGCATTATTTATGCGGTATGATCTGAATGTGGATCGTTTTTTGCGAAGCGGGATCTCAGAAGAATATCCGTTAGGATATGTAGCAACATTGCAGGAGATGATGCTCTTTAACACACTGATCACATTGATCATTTTCTTTGTCTTTCGTTTATACAACAGTCTGTGGCGTTATGCCGGGATCAATGAGGTCATCAATATTGCATTTGCATGCGGACTTTCCGGTGTGATCCATTTTTTCTCGATCTTTGGTACTTATCGCCGGATGCCGAGATCGTATTTTATCATTTACATGCTGTTATTGTTTATCATGACGCTCCTTGTCCGTTTTTCTTACCGGATCGTGCGTTTGATCTACAAATCCAATGTGCATGGACAGGGCATGAGAACCACGTTGATCATTGGAGCAGGAGAAGCGTGCAATATTGTCTTAAATGAGTTGAAGATGAGTGACAATCTGGACAGCCGCATCTGTGGTATCATTGATGATGACAAGGCAAAAAAAGGTACGTATATTCAAGGTGTCAAGGTGCTTGGCGGAAGAGAGCATATTTTGAGTGTCTGTGAAGAGCAGGGCGTCAACGAGATCATTGTTGCCATGCCAAGTGCCTCCAAAAAACAGATCAGCGAGATCTTAGAAATCTGTCAGCACACAGACAGCGAATTGAAGATTGTTCCGGGTGTGTACCAGTTTGTAAATGGAGAAGCTGCGATTGAGAAGATCCGTCCGGTACAGATCGAGGATCTTCTGGGGCGTGAGCCGGTAAATATTAATCTGGATTCGATCATGAATTATGTGAAGAATAAAGTTGTCCTTGTAACGGGAGGTGGTGGTTCGATCGGTAGTGAGTTGTGCCGCCAGATCGCAGCCAATCATCCTAAAATTCTGATTATCTTTGATATTTATGAGAACAATGCTTACGAGATCCAGCAGGAGTTGAAACGCAAATACCCATCGCTTCATTTGGAAGTACTGATCGGTTCTGTGAGAAATACAAGCCGCATTGACAAAGTATTTGCCGATTACCGGCCGGATATTGTATATCATGCAGCAGCGCATAAGCACGTTCCGTTGATGGAAGACAGTCCGAATGAAGCGATCAAAAACAATGTATTCGGCACATATAAGACGGCGTTGGCAGCAGATAAATATGGCACGAAGAAATTTGTTTTGATCTCTACGGATAAGGCGGTCAATCCGACTAATATCATGGGGGCATCCAAACGAATGTGCGAAATGATCATTCAGGAGCTGAATCATAGATCCTCCACGGATTTTGTAGCGGTGCGTTTTGGCAATGTGCTGGGAAGTAACGGAAGTGTCATTCCGCTTTTTAAAAAGCAGATCGAGGAAGGCGGTCCGGTAACGGTTACCGACAAAAGGATCATACGATATTTTATGACGATACCGGAAGCCGTCGCATTGGTTTTGCAGGCCGGAGCACTGGCACACGGCGGTGAAATTTTTGTTCTTGATATGGGAGATCCGGTGCGTATTGATGATCTGGCGAGAAAGCTCATCAAATTATCTGGTTATACACCAAATGTAGATATTGCGATCGAGTATACCGGCCTGCGGCCGGGAGAAAAATTGTACGAAGAAATGCTGATGGATGAAGAAGGTCTGCAAAAGACAGAAAATTCTTTGATCTATATTGGGGAACCGTTGCAGTTTGACGGCGAGAAATTTTTAGAGCGATTAAACGAGTTGTACGATGAAGCCTATTCGGAAACTGAAAATATGAAAGAAATGGTTGAGGAGTTAGTTCCCACATATAAGATCAAAGAGGAAGACAAAGGACGCGACCGACGACGCATTGATGCGAAGTATCATCAGATTTATGAAGTAGACAAGGAAGGTCTGGGAGGCAAAAGTTGAAAAACGATTATATGTCCAGAGAAAATACCACATCGGTAAATGGTCTGTTTATCCTGCTTGTTTTTCTCAACCATATCCAGTCTTATGTTACATTGCCGGAAGGATTTCACCGGCTTACACTGGCTTTTGGACAACTGATGGTGGCGATGTTTTTATTTTATTCCGGATATGGTGTTACCGAATCGATAAAAAAGAAAGGACAGGAATACGTAAAGAGTATTCCTGTTTTTCGTGCGGGAAAAGTACTGCTGATGTTCTCGGTCAGTGTTTTGATCTACACGCTGCTTGACGTAGTACTACATATTTCGTTTACGCCCAGACAGTTTTTGCTGTCTCTGATCGGCTGGGAGAGTATGGGAAACAGCAATTGGTATATTTTTGTCGTGCTGTGTCTGTATCTGATCTCCTGGATCAGCTTTTCCTGCCGCAACCGGAGAATCTCCGTATTACTCATGGGAATCCTTTCTCTTTTGTTGTATTTGATCTTGCGGGAACACAAACCAAGCTGGTGGTATAACACGATCATTGCGTATCCGATAGGAACTTATTTTTCGCTGGGGCGGGAATGGATCCGGACAAAAGAGGATCAAAAAGGAGTTTATCCGGTACTGCTGATCAGTGCATGTCTGATCGTCTTTCTATGTAAACCGTATGCCGCGCATGGAAGTGTACATAGTATTATGACGGCAGCTTTTTGCATCGTAGTTCTTGCAGTCACAAAAAAAATACCGGCATACAATCCGGTATTTTACTGGCTGGGGAAACATTTATTTGAAATTTATATCTTGATGCGGATCCCGATGATCGTACTGCAGCCGATGGTACACAGTGGTATTACTACGTTGCTGTATTTTCTGATCTGTTTTGCAACGACATTGCTGCTGGCAGCGGGCTATCATAAGTTTTGGGCAATCGTAAATTTTTCTTCCAGCCGCAATGGCCGGTAGGAGAGCTTGGCATGCCTTAAATTTTCCTGCCCCAGATCATCTTCGCGGTTTACAAAGACCGCTTCCGGAAATTCATGGATAAGAAATTGTTGATTGATATAGTTATATAATCCATGGTAGCCCGTATCCGCCTTTTCAATGTGGATAAAAGCGGTTTTTATATGTGCTTGATAGGAGCCGATCGTATATGCTTTTAACTCGCCATCGATCCGTACCCCGCCAAGTTTGCATGTGACATCGGTGAGATGGTCAAAAAGATCAAAAAGACCTTTCTCTTCATCTTGTATGGAATGGTATTTGTCACAGATCGTTCGGCTGTGAAGCCATTCTTCATGAAAATTCTTGATTTCTTCCGTGTGTTCTTTTGACAGGGAAACATATTCATAGCGTCCCTCATATTGCCGTAAAAATCCATTTAACAGGTTTTTCTTTTTGTGCATGGCTTTCCCGCTCAGTGTCCGGAGACGGTCTCCGTCGTAAATATAATCAAAGCTGTCCCGGTCCGGGGTAACCGTGTACTTGGCAGCATGATCGGAATGTTCGATCATATCAACAAATTCTGTGTCTGCCAGATACAGAGTAAGCGGTTCATTTAATTCTTTTTGGAAATACTGCTCCAATCGGGAAAATGCTTCTGGAATATGTTCCTTTTTGCATAAAGGAGGAAAGCAGCAGTAGCGGCCGCGGATCCATATGAGCAGATACAATGCAATATTATCCGTCGCATACTGGGTATGATAGTAGTCTTTCCATAAAAATTGATTCAGAAAATAACCTTCGCTCACATAAACGGAGCGAAGGTTTTCGTATTTTTTTAAATCGATTTGGCTGTTGACTGTGATTGGCTGAAAGTTCATCATTATTTTCCACTTTTTGCAGCATTGGCGGCATTACGTTTTGCGCGGTAACGCTCCGTGCTGTCAAGAATTTTTTTACGGATGCGGAGACTTTCCGGAGTTACTTCCAAAAGTTCATCCGTGTCAATATAATCGAGTGCCTGTTCCAGACTGAGTTCTTTTTTCGGTGTAAGGCGAAGCGCTTCATCGGCACCAGAAGAACGCGTGTTGGTAAGGTTTTTCTTTTTGCAGACATTTACTTCAATATCATCGGCTTTGGCATGCTCACCTACGATCATACCGCCGTATACTTTTTCTCCCGGTCCTACAAACAGAGTACCGCGTTCCTGGGCATTGAACAGACCGTATGTGATCGTTTCACCGGCTTCAAATGCGATCAGGGAGCCTTGTTTACGATAAGGGATTTCGCCCTTAAATGGACCATATCCGGCAAACTCGGTGTTGATCACACCATTTCCCTTGGTATCGGTCATGAATTCGCCACGATATCCGATCAGGCCGCGGGATGGAATGAGAAATTCCAGGCGGGTAGTACCGGCATTCAAAGGTGACATATTTTGCAGTTCTCCTTTTCGCTGACTCAGACGGTCAATGACATTTCCGGTAAATTCATCCGGTACATCGATGAAAGCGCGTTCCATAGGCTCTAAGGTTTTTCCGTTTTCATCTTCTTTATATAAAACTTCTGCTTTGCTTACGGCAAATTCATAGCCCTCACGGCGCATATTCTCGATGAGTACCGAGAGATGAAGTTCGCCTCGGCCGGAAACTTTGTAAGCTTCGGTCGTGTCCGTGTCCTCAACACGAAGTGAAACGTCTGTATTCAGCATGCGGTACAGACGATCGCGGAGATGACGGGATGTAACATATTTACCTTCCTGTCCCGCTAAAGGACTGTCATTTACCATAAAATGCATCGCGATCGTTGGCTCGGAAATTTTCTGGAATGGGATCGCGGATGGATTTTCCGGACTACATAAAGTATCTCCAATATGGATGTCAGATATACCGGAAATCGCTACGATGGAACCGATCGTTGCTTCTTCTACTTCAACACGGTTCAGACCCTCGAATTCATACAATTTGGAAATTTTGACCTTTTCGCATTTATCCGGGTCATGATGATTGACAATGACAGCGTCCTGGTTGACACGGATCGTGCCGTTGTCCACCTTACCGATACCGATACGTCCTACATATTCATTATAGTCGATCGTACTGATCAATACCTGGGTATCGGCATCTGGATCGCCTTCCGGAGCCGGGATATAATTGATGATCGCATCGAACAGTGGTTTCATGTCGGTGCCTTCATCTGCCATATCTACTTTTGCATAACCTTCTTTTGCGGAAGCGAAGATAAATGGGCAGTCTAACTGTTCTTCGTCGGCATCCAGATCAATGAACAATTCTAAGATCTCATCGACAACTTCTTCCGGACGGGCTTCCGGACGGTCGATCTTGTTTACACACACAACAACCGGAAGAGAGAGTTCCAGCGCTTTTTTCAGTACAAATTTGGTCTGTGGCATAGCGCCTTCAAAAGCGTCAACAACAAGGATAACACCGTTTACCATTTTGAGTACGCGCTCTACCTCGCCGCCAAAATCGGCATGTCCCGGAGTATCAATGATATTGATCTTGATATCCCCGTATGTGATGGCTGTATTTTTGGATAATATAGTAATACCACGTTCGCGCTCGATATCGTTGGAGTCCATCACGCGTTCCTGAACTTCCTGATTGGCACGAAATACACCGCTCTGCTTTAAAAGTTCATCTACCAGCGTTGTTTTACCGTGGTCAACATGGGCAATGATTGCAATGTTACGAATGTCTTCTCGTTTCGTCTTCATAATCGTTTCCTTTCTTATATGTATACATTCACTTTTTACACAAATTTGAATTATATCACGATAGACATGAAGTTGCAATGAGAAGTTGCCTTTTGCCTCTAAATATGATAAAGTTGATTGTGTATAAGTATGACAAAAATGACACATATTTTCGGTAGCATATTCTAAATAAAAGAAATGGAATGACCGAAATACAATATAGGTTTTTGGCTTTTAGAATGAACGAAGGACAGCTTTAAGACACCTTGGATGAAGGAGCAGATATGAATAGAGGAATTTTTAAGATCACAAAAAGAAAAGTGAGTGTGGCACTTGTGGGGACACTGGTGTTAGCTCTGATATTTGCGGGAGTTTTTCGCAACCGCACGCATGCTGCAGATGTAAACATTACATATAACGGAGAGATCCTCGATCCCAGTATGACGTATGAGATGACGACCAGCAGTATGCAGCTGATGTTAGATACGACTGGTACGAAGTACGAAGATACGGATCTGTACCGTGTTGACTGGACGATAGAGGATGCCAATCAGCGGGATGTGATCGCCAGCATCAATCAGGGAACTTCTCAGACAATTGGTATTGTGCGTGCTCTTTCTCCTGGTATTGTTACCGTTACCGTTACAATCCGTGACGCGACGACGACAGGAGTTGGTGCGATCGTCGGTACCGCTACTTGTAATATCCGTGTTGTATTTTCGGTAGATACGACAACAGACGATTCCATTTACAAGTTTGTAAATCCAACCGATGAGAAGCGTTCTTTAGTTTTGTACGCGGATGATGGCCCGGTAAGTCTTGGCTTGAACTTTGGTGAGGCAAGAAATACGCAGTGGACGAGTGCCAATGAAGAGGTTGCTACAGTAGAGCAGAACAGTGGTGTGGTTACACCGAGAGGAGCTGGTAAAACACAGATCACGGCGACTTATACACCGAGTGGAAGTGGAGACACAACATACACGGCTTATCTGGATGTCTATGTGATCCCGAAAGTATCGCAAACCGGCGAGGACGGTTCTTATGATACCACGTTGGATGTCAGTCTGGACTCCGGTGACTATCTGTATACGGATAGTATATTTACGAACAATCTGGAGGTTGTCCGGAGTAAAATTGTGTGGGTCATCAAAAAAGACGATGCCAACGGAAATTCTACGGTGATCGCAGACTCATTAGGAAAAACATCCAGTCTGATCTCGGTCAATCCGACCGGAAGCCGTACCAATCAGTTACAGATTTCGGGTATGGCAGGAGAGTACGATCTGTATTTCTATGCATACGGCAGTTATAATGCTGATCTTCCAAACGGAACCAATGCGTATACCCCAACGGTTGTACATCTGGTCATTAAAAGTGATATCCGGGACAAGGATGAGACGATCAGCATCGGAGACATGTTTGATTTTGCCGCTTCTTTCAATATGACAACGGACGACTTTTTAGAGCATTTTTCTGTTTCACTCAGTATGGCAGAAGGAGGAAGTGACTACAGCAACTATGCTTCTTATGATGCTTCCAAGGCGATGCTCACCGCATTGGCAGTCGGAAAGATCGAGGCAAAACTGACCGTTCGAAAAGGACAGGAAAGCTCGATCCGAAAGCTGCTTGGTCTTGGAGAAAATGATGCTTTACCGGCCTCGTTTACGATCAACATTACGATCACGGACAAGATCCATCTGAATCACACTTCGCTCACGATCGTAGTAGGGCAGCAGGAACAATTGAAACTGGTGCTGAACAACACCTATAATGGCACAACAACATGGAGCAGTTCGGATTCCAGTTCCGTATCGGTGTCGGAATCCGGTATGATCAAAGGATTGAAAGTGACCAAACAGGATGTTGTGATCACGGCGACTCTGGATACCGGAGAGGGACCGGTGCGAACGGCAACCTGTACGGTCAAAGTAGAAGCAACAGTGACCGATTTTACACTGAGCCCAAGTGATGACCAGAGCATGAACATCGGTGACAATCTTACTGTTGTTGCCAGTATTAAACAGACGGTTACCGTGGCACCTTTGCTGTGGAAGAGTTCGGATGATAGTGTGTTTCAGGTTAGTGTATCCGATGATAAAAAGAGTGCGATCATCACGGCTGTTGGTGGAGGAAATGCCGTACTGACCGTTTTAAATCCAATCAACGGAGAACAGAAAGTACTGAATATCCGGGTCCGCATTCCGATCAACAACATTTCATTTGCCAATGACAGCATGGAGATCCCGTTATATAAAGCCGGATATAATATGCGTAATGAAGTTTCATGGCTGCCGAAAAATGCCAATGATACAGAGCTTACATGGGCAAGTTCAGATACTTCTGTATTTGAAGTTGACAGTGATGGTTATATTACCTTTAAGGGAGCCGGTACAGCGTTGCTTCAGGTATATCCTACCTATAATCCATACAATGTTATGGCGTCCTGTCTGATCACGATCATTGGTACACCGGACAAGATCACGTTGAGCCAGACGGATGTTACGGTGAATGTAGGCGAAAGCCAGATTGTGACATTGGAATTCACACCAAAGAATACACAGGTTGGCATGACGTTCAGTTATTCGCCATCGACAGGCGACCAATTGGTAAATGTAGCCTATGATGAATCCCGTTCGTTCCTTACGATCACTGGTAAGAAACCGGGAACTACCGTTGTTAATATGGTGTCGAGTAATGGTCTTGTCAACCCGATCAATGTTACAGTCAAACAGCCATCAACGGCAATTGCGATTTCGCCGAAGTCACTGACTGTCCGCACGGATGAGAGCGCGCAGCTGACAACGAAATTTACACCGGCCACTTCTACCGATACCGTGACATATACAAGTCTGGATACCGGAGTTGCACAAGTGGATGCAAAAGGACTTGTAACCGGTAAAAAAGCAGGTACGACATTTATCCGTGTTCAGGCATTCAATGGCAAGATAGCCGGAGCTACTGAAGTGGTTCAGGTGACGGTTTTACAGGGACTGAAAGGAGTCTCACTGGATTCGATGGCAAAATCGGTCAATGTAGGCTCTACGATCACATTGACGCCGATCTTTAATCCGGCCGATGCGGCCGATCAGGGCATGACCTGGTCCAGTGCAAACAGCTCGATTGCCAAGGTAGAACTTTCCGGAACATCAAATGCGAAAGTTACCGGTGTCAAAGAGGGAGTTACGATCATTACCGGAACTTCCAACGATGGCGGATTTACGGTTGCGTGTCTGATCACGGTTACCCCGGCACCGCAGAATGATACGAAAGTGACCGTATCCCCAAAGACGAAATACCTTTCTCTGGGAAAGAGCTTTTATGTGAAGGCGACGGTCACCGGAAGTAACAATAAAAAAGTAAAATGGACAACCAGCAAGAAAAAGACAGCTACAGTTACATCCGGAGGAAAAGTAAAAGGTAAAAAGATAGGAACTGTTTACATCAAGGCGACGGCAAAAGATGGCAGTGGCGCTTATGGCAGATGTAAGGTCCGTGTCGTACGCAAGGCAAAGAAAGTTGTACTTAACAAATATTCTGCGAGCATTCTGGTTGGCGGACATGTGAAATTAAAAGCTACGGTAAAACCGAAAAAAACGACGATCAAGAAAGTTACATGGAAATCCAGTGACACCTCGATCGCCATGGTAAGTGGAACCGGAGAAGTACTGGGACTCAAAGAGGGTATGGTGCGGATCACAGCGACCACGACAGATGGTTCGAAAAAGAAAGCAACCTGTCTTGTGACGGTAAAAGAACCGGTAGAAGCGACAGGAGTAACGGTTGCAAATTCTTCTGTGACATTGGCGAAGGGACGTGCCGTACAGTCGGGTATTGTCGCAGCACCAGCCAATACAACAACAGGAATTCACTATTATTCAGACAATCCGAAGGTGGCTACCGTAGATAAACGTGGTAAGATCCGCACGAAGAAAGCAGGACAGGCTACGATTTACGGAGAAACTGCCAATGGAAAAGTGGGATATATGGATGTCCAGGTAGTGGATCTGAACCGCAAAGGTATTGTTATGAGGCAGTATGATACCGAACAGCTTCATGTCAATGATATCAGCACCGGTGTGACCTGGTATTCCAAGAATATTAACATTGCTTCGGTTGACTCAAATGGTTTAGTTACCGGACGAAGAAAGGGTACGACGACGGTATATGCGGTTGTAAACGGCGTGAAACTTGGTTGTCGTGTGAAGATTAAAAAGATTAAGTAAAAAACAAGGGGGAGTAATTTGTTAGCAAATTTACATGTGAAAAACTTTGCCATTATCGATGAAATTGATATTGATTTTGGCCATCATCTCAATATTTTAACGGGAGAAACCGGAGCGGGTAAATCAATCCTGGTTGGCTCGATCAGTATCGCGCTGGGAGCCAGGGTTTCTCCGGACATCATAGGCAAACATGGGGACTATGCCATGGTGGAAGTTGTTTTTCAGATGGAAGATGAGGAAACGATCGAAAAGATCCGGCAACTGGATATTGAACCAGAAGACGGACAGATTGTGATTTCCCGGAAGATCACAGCAGGGCGGAGCATCAATAAGATCAATGGTGAGAGTGTTTCTGTAAATGTGATCCGCCAGGTGGCGGCACTTTGCATTGATATTCATGGACAACATGAACACCAGTCTTTGCTGGACATGGAAAGACATAAAGAAATTGTGGATGAATATGGTGGAGAAGAGACGAAACAGTTACGGGATTTGATCCAGAATAAGTATAAGATATATACTTCATTAAAAAAAGAGTACGAAACAAGAGAAATTTCAGAAGAAGAACAGGCCAGACAGCTTGGTTTTTTGCAGTATGAGATCCAGGAGATTGAATGTGCTGCTTTGGAGCCATCCGAAGTAGAGGACATTGAGGAAAAATATCGCAGACTGGCGAATGCCGGCACGATCGTAGAACATATGGATGAAGTGTATCAGTATTGTAAAGAAGATGCACAGAATGCAGTGGGACGGGCTTCGCAGGTTTTACAGAAAGTGGCTGGTTTAGAGCCGGAGCTTTCGGATCTTTTAGAAGAACTCAATCAGATTGAGGGACTCTTAGGGGATTTTAACCGGGAAGTTTCCCGTTATATGACGGACTATACCTTTGATGAGAATGAATTGCGG
Organism: uncultured Eubacterium sp.; assembly: GCA_934316925.1. Lineage (GTDB taxonomy): Bacteria > Bacillota > Clostridia > Lachnospirales > Lachnospiraceae > Eubacterium_F. The sequence continues at coordinate 436 of CAKREC010000033.1, read as the reverse complement.
CAGACGGAACAGCGTCTGGACACGATCCGTACGCTGCAGAGTAAATACGGAGAGAGATATGAAGATATTGTCCGCTATCTGGAAGAGGCAAAGGAAAAACAGCAGCAACTGGAAGATTATGAGAAGCACCGGGAATCTCTATGTCGGGATATGGAGACGGCAAAAGAACAGCTGCGTGAGGCGTGTGACCGGCTGACCGCAAGTCGTAAAATGGTAGCAAAGCAGTTGGCGGAACAGATCACAAATGCCCTGACGGATCTCAACTTTGCTCATGTGGAATTTGCAATTGAAGTACGACCTATGAATGCGTTTGCAAAAGATGGACAGGATGAGGTGGAGTTTATGATCGCAACCAATCCGGGAGAGCCTTTACGAAGTTTAGGGAAGGTTGCTTCTGGTGGTGAGTTGTCACGCATTATGCTGGCGATCAAATCGG
>CAKREC010000032.1 GCA_934316925.1 uncultured Eubacterium sp. | reverse complement strand
TATATTTATTATCTGGAAAGCAATTACTCCGAATACAAAATGAGAAAACAATCTTATGATCTTATTATTTCTTTGAATAACGGCGGAATTCAAAATATCTGGTAACGTAGATGTGATATTCATACTTACATAACCAGTATTGTCAGTAAGACTATATGAAGCAGAAACATCGTAAATATAGTTTTTCTGGGTGTCCTGTTTCTGCACATCCGTTACTTCTTTGCTCCACTTAAAAAAGTTAACACTCTGAATGGTAACCTGCGATGCTGCTTTATCCCATTTGTAAGTGTAATTTAATGCTTTTATCACAGCTGACGCCGGAACACAAACAACATCCTGCTTTGTAGCTTCATTTCGAATCAACATAACATTCTTTTTCATGGTATATGTTTTATTGTTTAATGTATATTGATTGGAATTCACTGTACAAGAAAAATCAATGCTATTGTCCGGGTCAGAAACACTGATCTTGCCATTCGAGGTATTATAGCTATATTCTAATTTCATAATCTGATCAAATACTTCTTCGGCAGGAAAATACATATTTCCATCAATTTTTAATACTGGCAATGAGCTTAATTTATATGCCGTATGATTAAATAAAATTCCACCCTGTACACCTGTATAATATGTGGTAGCTCCATTGTATGTAAGCTTTAATGGAGCGCTTAATTGTATCTTACTGGATGTTTTTACATATCGAAGAGAAAGACTTTTCGCTACGGAATAAATTGGAACCATAATCTTTGTTTTCTTTTTTGAAACGTAATAAACCGATAGCGGTGCTGTCTTCAATTTCACTTTTTTCCCATTTACATAAGCAGTTTTCTTACCAACTGTCATGCGCATTGTGGTATCATTCAGTTTAATTTTGATCTTTTTTGCTTTTTTTGAATAAGTAACCTTTGCTTTTGTTCCTGACTTAAATATATCATTATAAGGCACCATGTATGACTTCTTGATGACTAATGCCTTATATCCGCTTTTTGATATTTTTTTACCGTTGTAAGTAACCGTAAGCTGCTTACTCTTATTTTTGTGAGTTTTTTTGTTGTATCGAACCTTGACGTACCGGGAAGCGGCACTGCTGACTGTTCCATTGCTTATTGATACAGCAAGGAAGCTGATAAAGAATAAAAGAAGAAACTTTATAAAGAATCGATTCTTAACTTTACCCTTTGTGTTGAAATTGCACATAAATATACTCATCTCCTATTATTTGATATATGGTCTATCATATATCAATGGCATGACAGAATTTTGTCACATTGGAGAGAATTTTGTAATAATCAGTGCGAATCTACATAATTGGGTAACATAATATAGTTTCCTGCCGTAATATAAGGGGAACTTAAATTGTTCAACTCAATAATATCTGCCTGATACTCCGAACATGTCAAATGAGAGTACTGGCCCGCATAGCGCTCAGCAATCCCAGACAGCGTATCTCCCTCTTTCACTAAAACACGTTCGATCCGATGTACATCCTCCAGACCAACAACATTGGCTGAAGCTTTTGGATGGATCAATAAAAATAAAACAACAACAATAGCCAGTGTAACAAAAATATAGAACGGAAATGAAATCTTCTTCATAATATATATCCTCCTGCATACTACAAGTCTTGCCCTTCTGTCATCTAACGACCGGGCATCCATTGTTCGAACAATCGTTCCGAACATCTGTTTGAATATAATATAGCATGCGAACGCATGTTTGTCAACATAAAAAAGTACTTTCTGAAATAGAAAGTACTTTGATATAAAATATTATGAAATCTTCATCTGTACAGGACAATATATAACGTCTACTCTTCGATCTCGTCGTCCTCGCCATCAATTTTAATTGCGCTTGTAGCAAGTTCTTCAACAGCAATTGACAATGGCTTGTCACATGGAGCACTATCGGTAAGTGCCGGGGAACCAGCAATGATCTGACGCGCTCTCTTCGCTGTAGCAAGAACAATCGAATAACGACTGTTTACAACCGGCTGCTCTCCCTCCTCAACCTCACTGTTGGCAATATTCATCAAATCTGTGTAAGATGGATGTAACATAATAAAATCTCCTTTCAAAACTGCATGTTTTCTATGAATCAAGGCTTACCAAATGAACTCAGTGGCCAAATTCTAAAAAATACTTTTCCTGCAATGTTTTCCTTCTTTACAGGACCCGGACCGTCCGGATCTAATGTTTCATCATAACGACTATCCAAACTGACCGATCGATGATCGCCCAGTACAAAGAATTCATCTTCTCCTAATGTGATAGGCTCTTCCGCAATACCCGCCGTGCTCATACTGTCTTTTGCATACGGATCACTGATGATCTCTCCATTGATATAAATATCATTGTCCTTGATCTGAACCGTCTCTCCCGGCAGACCATAAATTCGTTTTACAAAATATTCATTGACATCTTTGCCCTTTGGATAGAAAACGATTATATCATATCTTTTGGGATTTGTAAAACGATATGATAATTTGTCTACCAGCAAACTATCTTTATTCTGCAGAGTATCCTGCATGGATTTTCCACTTACTACGGTTCGCTGTACAACATAATTAGGCACAACATAAACGCAGGCAAAGATCAATGCCAGATAGATCAATACCTCCGCAACATAACTGATCGGTTTGCGCCTTTTGTCTTTCTTTGTTGTCTCATCGCCGGCAACAGGAGAAGCCGTTTTTTCAGCCTCTACTACAGGTTCCTGCAATGATTCCTGTGTTGGTTCCATCTTTAAATCCTCCCTATTATTATTTATTTATGAAATTGAGCAAGCGTTGTTTCCATCTGCTCAATCCACAATTCATGATATTTCATCTTTGCATGCTGTGTTGTAATGATCTGATGTACATGTTCTACTGCTTCATCAAGGTCATCATTGACAACTAAATATTCGTAAGACTTCATATATGGAACTTCTTCAGAAGCTCTGGCAAGACGATTGGCAATCTGTTCTTCTGTTTCTGTTCCCCGTCCACATAAACGATCTTTTAATTCCTGTGCGGATGGCGGCGTAATAAAAATAAGTACGGCATCCGGGAACTGCTCTTTTACCAGCATTCCGCCTTGCATCTCAATCTCTAAAAGAACATCTTTCCCCTCATTTAACTGTTTTTCAACAGCTTCTTTTGGGGTTCCATAATAGTTCCCTACATATTCAGCCCATTCAATCAATTGATCGTTCGCGATCATCGATTCAAATTGTTCACGATCATAGAAATAATATTCTCTTCCGTGTTCTTCTCCTGCCCGTGGCTGTCTTGTCGTTGCTGAAATCGAAACGAAATACTGATATCTCTGAATCAGTTCTTTCATGATCGTACCTTTGCCCGCACCGGAAAATCCGGAAATAACGGTAAGAACGCCTTTACTCATATCTACTGTTTTTCCTCCATATTCATTCTAGAAGCAATTGTCTCCGGTAACAAAGAAGATAAAATAATCGTATTGTTCTCCATAACAACCACTGCCTTCGTCTTCCTTCCACAAGTAGCATCAATCGCCGTCCCCTGGTCTTTTGCCAATTGTATCAGACGCTTGATCGGCGCTGCATCGGGACTGACAATCGAAATCACTTTTTGACTATTTACAATATTTCCATAGCCGATATTGATAAATGACATATATTCTCCAATCTGTCCATCATTCGATATTCTGTATCTGTTCACGTATCTTTTCAATTTCTGTTTTTAACTCGATTCCGTAATTGGCCACCTGAACATCATTTGACTTTGAAAGGGTTGTATTTGCCTCCCGGTTCATTTCCTGCGTCAGAAAATCGAGCTTACGTCCAATTGCTCCCGATTCCGAAAGAGTCTCTGACATGTGAGAAACATGTGTCTTTAAACGAACCATCTCTTCGTCTACACATATTTTATCTGCATAGACAACAATCTCCGTTGCCAGAACATTCTCATCCACATGAGTATCTCCCAGCAGCTCATTTACTTTTTCCGTGATCCGCTGGCGATACTCCGCAACAATCTCCGGAGCACGCTCTGATATGGCATCTACTAACTGTTCTACTTTCTTTAGTTTGTCGGTCAGATCCTCTTTTAGTTTTTCACCTTCCAGCTGCCGGCTTTTGATAAACATCTCACCAGCCTGACCGATGGCCTGTTCCAGTAAGGACTCTATTTCATGCTCATCCACAGCCTGTTCTTCCTGTGTGAAAACATCCGGGAACCGTGAAATTTCATAGGCAACCGAGGTGTCCTCAATCTGCAGATCATAAGATAATTGTTTCAAGCCATCATAATAAGCCCTTGCTATCTCCGAATTATAATGCAGGGTTGTATCCTTTCCGGATAAATTCGAATAATTTACAAAAACATCCACTTTACCACGACTCACATATTCTTTCATAAGATTGCGAATCATCGCTTCAAAAGAATTAAGCTTTTTCGGTAATCTGATATTCATATCTAAATATCGATGATTGACAGATTTCACTTCAATCTCAATTTTATAATTTGAATTTCCGGCTTCTCCCCGGCCAAATCCTGTCATACTCTGAATCATATCTCGATCACTCCACGAACCATTATTCCAATTGTACATTCATTTTATTATACGGCAAAAGATGGATTTCGTCAAGGAATGCACCTGCAGAAATTCCCGGCAGGCACTTTTATTTCCTTGAAGAATATTGTATAATATTGTATCAGCAAAATACACTTCAAAAGGAGAGTGTCACATGGCATTTGATGGAATTACATTAGCTGCCCTGACCAGCGAATTCAGATCAGAACTGATTGGCGGTACCGTTCAGAAGATCGCACAGCCGGAAAAGGACGAGCTACTATTAACAATAAAAAACAATCGAACCGTTTACCGTTTAAAAATATCGGCAAGTCCTTCTCTTCCGTTGGTCTGTCTGACCGATACCAATAAACAGTCACCTCTCACCGCTCCTAATTTTTGTATGATCTTACGAAAGCATCTGAGCGGAGCTCGTATTCTGGAAATATCACAGATTGCCCTGGAACGTGTCCTGGCGATCACATTAGAAAACAGAAATGAACTGGGGGATATGGTACAGCGAAAACTCATGATTGAGATCATGGGAAAACACAGCAATATCATTTTTGTCAACGAAAATAATGTCATTATTGACAGCATCAAACATATTAGTGGGATGGTAAGTTCTGTCCGCGAAGTTTTACCCGGGAGAGATTACTTTATTCCCAATACCTTGCACAAACTGGATCCCCTGACAGCAACCACCGAAGACTGGCACAATACCATCTTCAAAAAGCCAATGCCTGTTGCGAAAGCAATCTATACATCTCTTAGCGGATTTAGTTCTACGATGGCTCACGAATTGGCATATCAATGCCGCATCGATGGGGATGCTCCGACCGCTTCTCTGAACGGAAATGATAAGGCGGCGTTATTATCACAATTTCGTGTGCTGGTGGATCAGATAAAAAATTCAGATTTTCATCCATCGCTTTATTTAGATGGGTCAATGCCCAAAGAATTTGCGGCCTGTCCTCTTACGATGTACAATACGTTGACCTGCTACACCGATCCGTCCATGTCTCATATTGTCGAAAGATTTTACTCAGAGAAAGACACGCTTGGCCGCATCCGTCAAAAAAGCAGTGATATCCGTAAAAGTATTACCACTCATTTGGATCGATGTTACAAAAAAATGGACCTTCAGCGAAAACAGTTAAAAGACACTGAAAAAAAAGACAAATTCAAAGTATATGGCGAACTTTTGACAACGTACGGCTATCAGTTAGGTACAGACGACACGGAATTAACCTGCATCAATTATTATGATGATAAAGAGATCAAAATTCCTGTAGATAACACACTGTCCTCAATTGAAAATGCCAATAAATATTTTGACAAATACAATAAAATGAAACGGACATATGAAGCCGTATCACAACAAATGGAACAAAACCAAAAAGCGATCGAGCATCTGGAATCGATTTTGACAGAACTCGATATTGCCAGAAAGGAAGAAGATCTTCATTTTATCCGGCAGGAACTTTTTGAAGCCGGTTATATAAAAAAGCTGGATAAAAATGGAAAAGGAAAAAATAAAAAGATTAAAAGTACTCCTCTTCATTTTTTATCTTCCGACGGTTATGATATTTATGTCGGAAAAAACAATTTTCAAAACGACGAATTAACGTTCCGGTTTGCAACCGGAAATGACTGGTGGTTTCACGCCAAACAAATGCCCGGCTCTCACGTGATCGTAAAAACGCAGGAAGGTGAGCCACCGATCTCCACCTTTGAACAGGCAGCGGCTCTGGCAGCACATTTTTCAAAGGGAAAGAATTCCGAAAAATTGGAAATTGATTATACGCAAAAAAAACATGTCAAAAAGCCAAATGGCGGAAATCCCGGATTTGTAATTTATCACACAAACTATTCCATGATCGCTAATATGGCATCTCTGAAACAGATTCAGTGTATTCACGAAGAAGACAAAATATTTTTAGAAGGAAGTGGTCTATAATGGCAATTCAATACGACACGCATCTGCATTCTGATTTTTCAACAGACAGTTCCACCCAGCTCATTTCGCAGATCAACGAGGCAAAAAAGTCAGGGCTACATGGAATTGTTATCACCGACCACTATGACTACGATTTTCCGAAAGATCAATATCCAGAAGCAGACACACCTTTCGTCTTTTCGATCCCGGACTATCTATCCTGTATAAAATCTCTGCAAAAAGAGGTAAATACAGAGCAATTTCAGTTGTACACAGGAATTGAATTAGGATTACAAAATACAGCATTGGTTCATGCAAAAATGGATGAGATCCATACTTATGATCAATTTGACTATTTTATTGGCTCTGTTCATTTGATTGACAAAAAAGATCCCTATTACCCGGAATTCTGGCAGGGAGGCTCACCGCACGATCTCATTTTAAAGTATTTTGAACAGATGTTGGACAATATAACGGCATACCACAATTTTGATGCGCTGGGACATCTGGATTATATCGTCCGCTATGCCCCTGAGCACTATCAATATCAGCCTGCTAACTTCAAAGATGTTATATGTGCAATACTAGAACTTTTAATCCAAAAAGAGATTGCGCTGGAGATCAACACTTCCGGAATAAAATCAACCGGCATGCCGAATCCCCACACGCAAATCTTACAATGGTATCAGGATCTTCATGGCTCTTTGATCACAATCGGTTCCGATGCCCACAGTCCGGAATTTTTGGCATATCGCTTTGACCTTCTAAATAAAATTTTACAGATCAATGGTTTCCGGGAGTATGTTACCTATGAAAAGCACAAACCAAACTGGCATTATCTTTTGTGATTCCATTGTTGAAAGGACTGATATTCTTTGCTGTTTTTGCGAAGCTGCTCTACCGCAGCTTTCAATTTTTCGATCGTATAATCAATTTGTTCCTTTGTTATACTATCGTCCAGCGTAAAACGAATTGCGCCTCTGGCCAGATCTTCATCCAATCCGATCGCACTTAAAACATGGGACTGCTTTGTACTTTGTGAATTGCATGCCGATCCACTCGAACAACAAATATGATCCATATCCAGCAACAGCACTAACATGTTGCCCTGGGTATGCATAAAGCTTATATTAACATTTCCCGGCAGTCGCTGATTCATCGGTCCATTCAAACGGGAATATGGCACTTCTTTTAAAATTCTTTGGATCATGTAGTTTCTTAAACGTACTTCCCGGTTAAAGCGCTCTCTTTTGGGCTGTGCCAAAACAGCAGCTTCTCCCATACCAACAATACTTGCAACATTTTCTGTACCGGCGCGTATACCGTTCTCCTGCTGGCCCCCATAATGAAAGCTTCTCATATTTTTATAGTCTTTGATATATAAAAAGCCAACCCCTTTGGGGCCATGGAATTTATGTCCGCTCGCAGTCATAAGATCCACGGGAACATCCGCCAAAGACATCGGGATCTGACCGTATGCCTGCGTCGCATCAACATGAAATGCCGCATTGGTTTTGGAAACGATATTGGCTATTTTCTCCCATGGCTGAACCGTTCCTATTTCATTGTTGGCAGCCATGACTGAAACCAAGATGGTATCTTTTCGTATCTTTTGATATAAATTTTCCAGTGAAACGAATCCATATTCATCGACATCCAGATATGTCACTTCATATCCTTTATTTTCCAGAAAATGACAAGCATTAAGAACAGCATGATGTTCAATCCTGGTTGTAATAATATGCTTTCCTATTTCCGCTTTCTGTTCAGCAGTCCCAATGATCGCCCAGTTATTACTTTCCGTCCCTCCCGAAGTAAAAAATATGGTTTTCGGAGACACAGATAAGGTTCCTGCAATTTTTTTTCGAGCTTGTTCGATGGCCTCCTTTGCCTCAACGCCCAGATCATATATACTTGATGGATTGCCAAAAGAGTCTTTTAAATAAGGAAGCATGATCTCATATACCTCAGGTTTTATCTTTGTTGTTGCCGCATTATCAAGATATATTTCATTCTTCATAAAAACGCTCCTTCATGTGTATCTAAATATATTCACTCACTTATATTCTATGTTTTCTGCCAATAAATGACAAAATATTTTCCAACACAAATAAAATAAAACCAGCGTCTACCTGACAGACGATCAATGATCTGTCAGATAGACACTGGCCTTTCCATAAATTTATGTCGAAAAATCATGCACTAGCGAATGGTAATCTTGTGATACGCCCGCTGTCCATCTTCTGTATTTTTTATAATTTCCTGGGTATGCACAGTTCCGGTTGTTGCCTGCTTCACATCGTCTAACGAAAAAGCAAAGCCACCATCCGACTGCTCTTCATCCGTTGAAGCAAGATCAACCTGGTCAAAAGTTTTTGGCTCCTTTTTTTCTTCATCTGCTTCGACGTTTTCCTCTTCATGCCAACGCTTTTCAATATTGGAAATGGTAGGAACTTCATCATATTCGCTGATAAGCACCTCTTCGTCCTCTACCAGTGGCTGTGATATCGGCTCCATTGGAATGTCTAATTTTTCATATTTGGGCAATTCTGCTGTCGATAAAGAAGAAGCATCTTCCTTATCATCCTGTGGCATCTCAAGGATCGAATCGCTTTCATCCGAAGAAAATTCCAGTACATCGTTTGTCTCCACTGGTGTCTCTTCTTCCACTGAATCCAGCATCCATTCATCCGCTGATACATCTTGTGGCTGGGTGGTCAGAATCTCATCTTCCGAGTCATCACGCTCGATCACATCCGCCATATCTTCTCTGGCTGTAGCATTCATGCGTTTAATATTTTCTGTCATATCCAGGCGATTCAACAGATCGTTTAACTTGCGGTCTTCATCTTCACTTTTTTGAACAAAATGCTCAAGTGCATCGGCTAAAGAAATGTCAAGTTCGTCCTGTTCTTCCTGCTCTTCCTGCTCTGGTTCATGGCTTGCCATCAACTCGGCAGTTGCCGTATCTTCGTCTGTCAACTCTTCGGGATAACCATCCAATGGCACAATCTCTTCCAGATTTACCATATCATCCGATGGCTGTGTCTCCGGCAGTTCTTCATCCGCAACCGTAATGAGATCATCCGGTTGATCGTCTGCCATATCCGTGTCTTCTTTAAAAGCAAGCGAATCGGAGGCTGTGTCCGGTTCCAATTCTTTATTTTCCGGCTCTGCCTCTTCCTCAACAGGTGCTGGTTCGGGATCGTCCGTTGGAATCGTCCATTCAGGAACCTCTGTATTAAGAGGCGGAATAATCAGTTCCGACAATATAGCAGATTCCTGTTCTTTCTCCTTGTTATGTTTTTTTCGTTTTCCTTTGATCTTCTCTTTATCATTATTTAAACTTTCATTTTTTGAAGTTTTCTTTCCAAACATGATATTCAATCTCCTTCTTTGCAGAAAAATACATATTTAATATTACTATAAAATTTGCATAAAGACAACATGTTTTATTTTTTTTATCATATATATTGTTAAAACCAATAAGAGGAAACCTATCATCCATGAAAAGCAAATTACTAAAAGGGACTCTTATCTTAACGATCGCCGGTCTTGTAACCCGCTGCATTGGATTTTTTTATCGTATTTTTCTTAATGACTGGCTGGGGGAAGAAAAATTAGGAATCTATCAAATGGTATTCCCAATCTATTCTGTCTGCTTTACAATATATGCCATGGGAATACAGACAGCTCTTTCCCAGCAAGTTGCTTACGGAAACCCAAAGGAGCAAAAAGAAAATGTTAAAACAGCAATTCTTTTTTCCCTCTGTTGCTCTTTGGGACTGTCTGTTTTAGTTTATGTTTTCTCTCCATGGATTGCTACTCATATTCTCCACATTGAGCAAATGGAACGGTTATTAAAAATTCTGGTTGTTCTATTTCCTTTTTGTGGTGTAACTTCTATCATCAATGGTTTCTTCTATGGCCGGAGCAACGCCAAATACCCGGCAGCCAGCCAGATCATCGAGCAGCTGATCCGTGTCAGCTTTGTTTTTCTTTTTTGTTATTTTACCAGGAAATTAAATGTGGAAATGGCCTTGAGTGGTCTTGTGGCCGGCGAAATTGCTGCCAATTTCTTTTGCGTGTATCATCTGAACAAAGAACATTCTATCCTACAGATTCTGAAAGCGAAAACAAACTGGAAACCGCTTCTTTCCCTGTCGGTGCCACTGACAACCAATCGGCTTTGCATTGCCGTTCTTAACAGTGCCGAATCCGTGTTGATCCCACTCATGCTCATGCGATATGGAATGAATGAAGAAAACGCCCTTAGTTTATTTGGAATTTTTTCAGGAGTTGTACTTCCATTTTTATTGTTTCCGGGTACCATTACAAACTCACTCTCGGTTTTGCTTTTGCCTAGCATTTCAAAAGCTTCTAATACCGGAAACAACAACCTGCTCAAAAGATCCTGTGATCTTTCCTTGCGCTATTCTCTTTTACTTGGTATTTTCACTTGCTGTATCTTTTTTTATTTCGGAAAGCCCCTTGGTCAGTCTCTGTTTCATAGTAAAAATGCCGGAAGTCTCCTGACACTGCTTTCTGGTTTATGTCCTTTTTTATATGTTACCACAACGCTGACCAGTATCATCAATGGCCTTGGAAAGACAATGATCACGTTGTGGAATCAGACAATATGTCTTGCCCTGCGTATTGTCTGTCTTGTTATTTTAGTCCCTATTTGTGGTTTTCATGGCTATATGATCGGTTTATTTGTCAGTCAGTTTCTGCTATGTCTGCTTCAACTGCATTATCTTACAAGCAAAAAGTTTCTTTCTTTTCCTATGATGAATTATCTGATATGGCCATATATTTATATGTTTAGTGTCTTTTATATCTCCAAATGGACAATGCAAAGATTAACTTTCCACACCGATTCATGGTACATGGAATTGCTTGCAATCCTCCCTGCTACCGTCCTGTCCGCGATCTATCTTATTAAGTTTAAACTAATTGAAAAATTATAACATAGCAAGCAGCTCCTGCTCTGTTATGATCGGTACGCCAAGTTCTTTTGCCTTTTTATTTTTAGAAGAAGTACTTTCTATGTCATTATTGACCAGATAATCTGTATTTTTGCTTACCGTTCCTGTGACTTTTCCGCCCGCATTTTCAATCTGTTCTTTACACTCGCTCCGATTCGAAAAAGTCGTCAATGATCCGGTAATTACAAATACTTTTCCTTCCAATGGGAGATCTTCTGATTTTTGAGGATATTGTATATCCAATATATTGCAAAGTTTTGTTATCTGCTCCTGATTGACAGACTGGGCAAAATATTCAGTAAAAGATTCTGCGAGAACTTCTCCAACACCGTCTACCGTCATAAGTTCTTCTTTTGTGATATTCAAATATTCTTTGACATCCATATTGAACTTTCCGGTGATCAGTTTGGCTGTGCTGAGTCCAATTCCTTTAATTCCAAGACTATATATAAAATTTGCTATATTAACATGTTTTGCCTCTTCGATGGAATGAATCAGATTATCAAATGACTTTTCTCCAAAGCCATCCAGTTCAATAAAATCATCCCGATATTTTTCCAGTTCAAACAAGTCTGTGACATGATGCAAAGCTCCCATATTCACCAACTTTTCTAATGTTGCTTCACTTAATCCATCGATATTCATCGCATCACGGCTGACAAAATGCGAAAATGACTTTATCTTTTTCGCATAGCATAAACGATTCGGACATTGCAAAACCGTAGAGCCATTTTCTGTGATTTCTTCTGTCTTTTCGCCGCAGACCGGACAGTGCTCAGGCACCGGACAATTGCCACTTTTCGTCAGATTTTCATATATCTGGGGAATGATCATATTGGCTTTATACACCATCAAGTGATCCCCTATGCCCAGTTCCAGCTGTCTTAAAATACTCAGGTTGTGAACGCTTGCACGACTTACGGTTGTGCCTTCCAGTTCTACCGGGTCAAAAATGGCAACCGGATTGATCAATCCTGTCCGCGATGCGCTCCATTCAACTTCTCTTAATACGGTTTCTGCCAATTCATCTTGCCATTTAAATGCCATGGAATCTTTCGGATATTTCGCTGTTCTTCCCAATGAACGGCTATATGCAACATCATTGTACGTGAGCACAAGCCCGTCACTTGGGATGTCAGAATGTGTAACTTCTTCCGAAAATACAGAAACCGCATCGGCTAACGTATCGGCATTTACCATATGATATGGTGCCACATCAAATCCGAGACTTTTTAACCATCGGATTCCCTGTTCCTTTTTCGTAAAATCATTTTGTTCAGGTGCAGAAATGATATTATAAGCGTAAAAACGAACCCTTCTCTTTGCTGTGATTTCATTATTTAACTGTCTTACTGAACCACTGCACAAATTTCTTGGGTTTTTATAAGTTTCATGAATCTCTTTTGAGGTATGATTCAACTCATAAAAATCAGAATACAAAATCAAAGCTTCTCCACGTACTACCAACGTATCTTCATATGAAATGCGATGCGGAATATTAATAAAAGTTCTAGCATTATTGGTGATCACTTCACCAATCTCACCATTGCCTCGCGTGAGCGCTTTGGTCAGTTGCCCCCCCTCATATGTCAGTATAATGCTCAAGCCATCCAGTTTTAATGATAGCATGCCTTCATGTTCACCCAGCCAGCTTACAAGTTCTGGTACTTCTTTTGTCTTTTCTAATGATAACATGGGCGAAATATGTTGTTCTTTCGGTAGTTCACTAAGCGTTTCATACCCAACATGGATTGTCGGACTTGCAGACATCGTAATTCCTGTTATTTTTTCAAGTTCCAGAAGTTCATCGTATTTTTTATCGTATTCGTAATTGGACATAATTTCATCCTGCCCCTGATAATACACCTTGGCAGCGTGATTCAATTCGTCGATCAAGACTTTCATCCGTTCTACATGTTTCATATTCTGCTGGCTCATTTTCTGCCCCCATCTGATATTTGTTTTTTCAATTCGTGCATCTCCTGATCCGTCAGGTATCTCCATTTTCCTTCAGGAAGATCAGATAATTGGATATTCATAATTCTTATTCTTTTCAATTTCCGAACTCGATATCCAAAATACTCACACATTCTTCGTATCTGCCGGTTTAATCCCTGTGTAATCGTAATATGAAATTGTTTCCCATTTCGTTCTGTCACTTTACAAGGCCTGGTCATCGTGCCTAAAATAGGAACTCCCTGCTCCAGACTATCATAGATCGCTTTTGGCATCGCATGATCTACCGTAACAATATATTCCTTCTCGTGATAATTTCTCGCACGTAAAATATCATCCATCAACTGTCCATTATTGGTTAAAAGAATAAGACCAGAAGAATCTTTGTCCAGTCTTCCTACCGGATAAATTCTTTCCGAAAAATGTATATAATCAATGATATTGTCCGGCTCTTTTTTGCTTGTCGTACACACGATTCCTGTCGGCTTATGAAATGCGATCACAATTTCCTTCGGTTTTTCCGCCAGCAATTTCCCATTGACCTTCACAATGTCATTCGGCAATACTCTGGCTCCTTTGCTGGCAGTCTTGCCGTTAATCATGACCTTTCCTTCTTCAATATAACGATCTGCCTCTCGGCGGGAACAATAACCGCATTGGCTGATAAACTTATTGATACGAACGCTGTTTTCTTCCATCTTCTTCCATCCTTTAATCTATATAGCAGTAAAGAGGCGCGATAACGCACCTCTTTTCATACGATACTGTCAATGATCTTACTGTGCAGCCGCCGGTGATACAGGAACCGCCGTGGTGTTGGTGTTGGCCTGATTAGCCGCATTTGATGTACTTGCTGATTTAATCTGACTGTCCATACGTTGATACAGCTGTTTAAAGCTTTCATCCTGGTTGATCGCTTCCTGCAACTTTTTGGAAACTTCATTCTTCAGTTCAACGATCGCCTTATTTTTATCTGCTGCTTCAATAAATGACTCCTGGACTTCATCCAATGCGCTCAGATATATAACGTATTTTCCATCTGAAGTTGCCGTAACATAAAACGCGCCAAGGCATGGTGCCAGCGTATTAATATTCTTTAATTTCATGTCATATTTAACATAGACGCGGTATGCATCCTTATCTTCATTTTCAATCACATAACAATTGATATTCTGATAATCTTCTACATACTCTGCCATAGATGTAAATTTGGTTTTGTCAATCTGACTGGAATCGCTGACCAGATCGGCCATTGCTTCTACATTTACTGTTTTTTTCGCATTGAAATAATCTGTGATCAGCTGGTTAATCTGTTGATTCTCATTTTCCAATAATTTAGCATCCTGCGCGCTGTCTGGATTGGAACCTCCCGTAGGAATCAAGGTAAGGATCAAAAAACTAAGAGCTAATGTTGCAACCGTTATAATAATTACTAACTTTTTATATTTTAATTTCATCTGTACACTTCCAACTTTCTATCTCTATCCGTTTAAAATTCCTACAATAGTATACCAATAAACGACTGAATTTTCAAGTAGTCAAAAAATTCCTATTCGTAGACAAATATCACATGTCATGTAACAAAGCTTGTAATTCATCCACGGTAAATACGTAGTTCGAATTGCAGAAGTGACAATTCAGTTCAATATCCTCGCCATCCTGCACAATATCTGAAATCTCTTTTTTGCCAAGACTGATCAATCCCCGTTCCATGCGTTCTTTTGAACAATTACAGAAGAACTGGACTGGCAGCTGTTCTTTTTCACTGTGTACTCCAAAATCACCTAGCAGCAAATTCAAGATCGACTCCGGTGTGTGACCTTCTGAAAGTAATGTCGTAACAGGATCTACATGTGCCAGTTTTTCTTCCAATGCGCTGATCACTTCCTCCTCCGCATCCGGCATCAACTGAATAATATATCCCCCTGCCTGGGCAACCGTATTATCCTTATTCATAAGAACGCCTAATGCAACTGACGACGGAGTCTGCTCAGATGCTGCAAAATAATAAGTCAGATCTTCTGCGATCTCACCGGAAACTAACTGGACCTGACCGGAATATGGCTCTTTCATGCCAATGTCCTTGATCACAGTAAGAACTCCCAGGTCCACTGCTTTTCCTACATCTAATTTGCCTAATTTGCTTGGTGGCAATGAAACGATCGGTTGATTTACATAACCTTTTACATGCCCAAAAGCATCAGCCGTAACCATAAGGCCACCAATCGGTCCACTGCACTGGATCTGTAAAGTGATCAGATCCTTTTCCCCTTTCATCATAGCTCCCATCATGGCGCCCCCGGACAAAAGCCGTCCCAGCGCAGCCGTTGCTACCGGGCTGGTTCCATGCCGTTGTTTGGCCTCTTCCACTGTATTTTTAGAAGTAATGGCAAAACATCGGATATGACCGTCTGCCGCAGTTCCTCTTACTAAATAATCGCTAATCTGACTCATAAAAATTTCTCCATTCTTCAAATAACTCTTTACAAAATTATAAGTTTTGATATATAATAGATAAGTACAGCACCTGTGGCTTAGTGGATAGAGCAGAGGCTTCCGAAGCCTAAGGCCGGGGGTTCGAATCCCTCCAGGTGCGTCTATGACAGCGTATTCATTGGTACGCTGTTTTTTATTGGTGTCTTTTCGCAGACCAATTCTTTACTCACCCAATCGTATTCGTATACATGATCCGATAAGATCTCCTCTGGTAAAACATTTTCCCGATTTACTTCATTGACTACCTGGGACAATTCTTCCATATCGTCTTTAAAAAGGACCGGAAAAATCAATACCTCATGAACACTGCATGGAATGATCACTAGATTGCTCTTCCACTTTTCTGCCAGCTGCTCCAATACTCCCGGATATAAAAATGCAATCGCTCCATTGATCCCATATGTATTGGTCACAACCATCATATAATCTTGAGCAGCAAATTCCTCATAGGCAACAGTTCCTTCCTCAAGCCCTATATAATCACTAACCTGCTGAAATAAAGACTGAATGCGTAGCGGCATAAGCTTTGGGGTATTGTTTTTCGCTGTCTGATACAGCGTTCCCAGCGTAATTCCCCATCGTTTCATAATGTCATTGGTAACAGGCATCGATGAAATACCTTGCGGCTGTATTTCAAAAACAACCCGAAATACAATGGCAAAATCGCGGAACTTAAAATGAGGAACCTGTTTTAGATATTGCCGGTTCAACGGAAATGATATTAATTGAAATATAAGTTTCTCACTGCAACATTCCCAACCAAAGGAATGAGGATCCATATAGTCTTTCGGTTCTGGTTTGGACTCCCAGATACGCCAGATCTCTCTGGCAATCTCTGATATCGTACTCTTTTTCTGTATATAGTCCTCGTAAAAATCATCAATATAAATCGTTGGTGAAATGTACTCCGACTCCTGCCTGATAATGACACCGATGCGTTCGGTATCATTATTCTTATTGAATACCTCAGCCCGAATCTCAAACTGGGCTTCTGGCGCATATTCTTCCAACTGCGCGATAAGTTGATCTGTAAAAATTGTTTTTGTCATAATGAAATCCCTTCCACTATCACAAAGAAAATTCATGTATTGAAATCATAACAGACTTTCATAAAAAAAACAAGGTTCGCTTCACGCTTTCTTTGGTCGTCTCACGCTCCCTGTCCATAAAAAAGTGAGGTCTTCCAGCCACAACAGTAAGTGTGGTATGAAAGACCTCACAATTCTACTTATATCCGATATAAAATATCAATCAAAAAGTAATTATACAATACCCTGAGCAGTCATAGCTTCTGCAACTTTCTCAAAACCTGCGATATTTGCTCCAACAACATAGTTCTTCTCAAAACCATATTTCTTAGATGCATCATCACATGCATGGAAAATATTTACCATGATTCCCTGAAGTTTTGCATCAACTTCCTCGAATGTCCAGCTAAGTCTCTCGCTGTTCTGGGACATCTCCAATGCAGATGTAGCAACACCACCAGCGTTAGAAGCTTTACCAGGAGCAAACAATACACCGTTCTCCTGCAGATACTGAGTAGCTTCCAAAGTAGTAGGCATGTTAGCACCTTCTGCTACTGCAATAACACCATTTGCAACTAATGCTTTTGCATCATCTAAGTGCAATTCATTCTGTGTAGCACAAGGAAGTGCAATATCACATTTGATAGACCATACGCCTCTTCCTTCATGATATTCAGCACTTGGTCTTGCTGCTGCATATTCTGTAAGACGAGCTCTCTTAACTTCTTTTACTTCTTTCAAAAGCTCTACATCAATGCCTTCTGGATCATAAATCCAACCGGTAGAATCAGAAACAGTAACAACTTTTGCACCCATCTGCTGAGCTTTCTGAGTTGCATAGATAGCAACGTTACCTGCTCCGGAAACAACAACGGTCTTACCAGCCATATCATGACCATTGCATTTCATCATTTCCTGTGTATAGTAAAGTAATCCGTATCCTGTAGCTTCTGTACGAGCTAAAGATCCACCATATGTAAGACCTTTACCAGTCAGAACACCTTCATATACGTTGCGGATTCTCTTGTACTGACCATACATATAACCGATCTCTCTTCCGCCTACACCAATATCTCCGGCAGGAACGTCTGTATCAGCACCAATGTGTTTGCACAATTCTGTCATGAAGCTCTGACAGAATGCCATAACTTCACGATCTGATTTTCCTTTTGGATCAAAGTCAGAACCACCTTTACCTCCGCCGATTGGAAGACCAGTCAGAGAGTTCTTGAAGATCTGCTCAAATCCGAGGAATTTGATAATACCAAGATTTACAGATGGATGGAAACGCAAACCACCTTTGTATGGTCCGATTGCACTGTTGAACTGTACACGGTAACCAGTGTTTACCTGTACCTGTCCTTTATCATCTACCCAAGGTACTCTGAATTTCAACTGTCTTTCCGGATTTACAAGACGCTCTAATAATGCATCTTTGCGGAATTTTTCTTCATTCTGCTCTACAACAGGACGAAGAGACTCTAATACTTCTTTTGCTGCCTGATGGAACTCAGGCTCTGCTGGGTTTTTCTCGATCAACTCAGCTAATACCTCATCTACGTATGACATAGTCATAACCTCCTTAGTTTTTTGTCCATTCCATTATATAACACAACTAAAGGATATGACAAGTAATTTATGAAAATAAAAAAAATATTATCTTAACGCCATGTAACTATTCGAATATTCCGGCTGCCCGCTTACATCCACGCCAAACCAATCCGGCGCCTGAAAAACTCTTGCCTGATCCACCGTCTCAAATTCAACCTCAGCAAGCAAAAAACCGTCATATTTCCCATGAAAGACATCCAATTCGATCGTGCGGTCTCCATATGGGATTTCATATCTTGTTTTTTCGATCAAAACGCCTTTGATATTCTGCAGCAGATCTTCATAGCATTCCCTGGTAAGGAACAGTTCAACCTCTTCGGAAGCATTTAGATTTGCTTCCATGCAGACGGGATTCATAGGATCTTTATATTTATATGTTAAAATATATTGTTCTCCTTTTTTTCTTAATCGGATCACCGGATGTCCCTTTCTGGCAAAAAGATATCCCTGTTGGATCTCATAATGAGAAAACCGATCGAGGTCTGCTGGTAATTCTGTCACAAGATATTTTTTTTCGATTTCCATATAAAAACCTCACTTTACTGTTCCAAAATGTTTTAATGGCCAAAATCTCAGCCAGGCTTTTCCCTGTATTTTATCTCGATGCACGACACCAACGTCTACTTTTCTGCTGTCCACACTGGCGTTTCGATTGTCTCCCAAAACAAAATATTCGTTTTCTCCGAGTACAATCTCTTCATTTGCCACTCCTGCATCTTCCATTCGTTCATTTCCATAAGGATCATCCAGCTTTTTGCCATTGATATATACATATCCATCCTGAATCTGCAGCGACTCTCCCGGCAGGCCAATGACCCGTTTAATATAACTTACATTTTCATCAAATGGAAACACAATGACGTCAAACCGTTCGGGATCATGAAAATAATAACTCATCTTTTCAATAACAACCTGATCGGTATTCGATAAAGCAGGCTCCATTGAGCTTCCCTCCACCGAAGTATGATATGCTACGAATTTTGTAATTCCAAACGAAAGAAGCAGTGCCGCAAAAACACAGATCAACGTTCCCACAAGTGCTCGCAGCAGTGGATGCCGGTCATGATACTGTTCATCTACCGTCTCACTTTTCCCAGTCTCAACTGTCTGCAAATGATCGATGGAGAAATTTTCTTCTTCATCCGTGAGCACATTGCTTTGTGGCTCCGGCATTTCCTCAGAAGCATCCTTTTTTTTACTGTTTTCATAAGCAATCTGATAAATCTCGTCTAACGGTACATCATCTAGTTCTTCGTCGGTTAAATATTTCGATAATTCTTCACACGCCCGGAGGCTCTCCTGAATCTCCTCGCTGTCCTGACTCATATCTTCTCTCCCTAAGGTTTTTCAATTGTTATTCTGCCCATTCTGGCGTTTCGAAAATCGTCAAGAATCATAAAGGCAGCCTTATCATAATCAAGTTCATTTCCCTTTTTCATACAGCCACGGTTCACAGCAACCTCTTTAAGAATGTCCGCCGAGTCCTTTGTCTCATCAATCTCGTATTGCTGCTGCAAAGTACCAGGATATGCGGATGTCAAAAACTCGATCAGATCCAGTGCCAGGTCTACACTCTGGATCAATTCATCCTTGATCGAACCAATAAATGCCAAATGCTGTCCCACGGTCTGATCTTCAAATTTAGGCCATAAAATTCCGGGAGTATCTAACAACTCAACCTGTTTATTGATCCGTATCCATTGTTTTCCTTTGGTAACACCTGGTTTGTTTCCGGTTT
This sequence comes from uncultured Eubacterium sp., assembly GCA_934316925.1. Classification (GTDB taxonomy): domain Bacteria; phylum Bacillota; class Clostridia; order Lachnospirales; family Lachnospiraceae; genus Eubacterium_F. Next base: position 2,440 of record CAKREC010000032.1, on the reverse strand, counting down.
TGGTGCAGGCCTTTCCCGCAAAACTATTAATAAAAGTAGATTTTCCTACATTCGGAATTCCCACGATCATAGCACGGACCGGGCGATTTAAAATGCCACGTTTGCGGTCTCTTTCAATCTTTTCCTGACACGCTTTCTGTATCAGTGCATTGACCTGTTTCAACTCGTTCTTTTTCTTTGCTGTGATCCCAAGTGCCAAATAGCCTTTGCTCTCATAGTACTGGATCCATTTTTGAAGTGTGGAAGGATCCGCCATATCACACTTATTCAGCAAAAGAATCCGTGATTTGTTTGCTGCCAGAGTATCAATATCAGGGTTTTTACTGCTATACGGAATTCTGGCATCAACTAATTCAATCACAACATCAATTAATTTTATATCTTCCTGCATGGCACGTTTTGCCTTTGTCATATGACCTGGATACCATTGAAAATGCATTATTGTTCTCCTTCCTCTTTGGGGCCGCCAATCAACGCAAATGGATTCAAACTAAAAACTACCTTACCGATGATCTGTTTTTTATAAACTTTTGTAAAGCTGGTGCTGCGGCTATCATCTAAATCATCCCTTTTATCACTCATTACAAAGTACTCATTTTTTTCCAGCGTGACAGGCTCCAATGCCCGTCCGGCAGATTCTATCGGATCAAACTTATATTTTTCTGAAAGCGGTTCGCCATTTATATAGATCAAACCATCTTTGATCTGCACCTGTTCTCCCGGCAGTCCAACAACCCGTCGTACGAGAATACTGGAATCTGTGTGTTCCTCATTTTCATCGGTTTCCGGATAAAAGGCAATCACAGCGCCCCGTTTTGGAGAAAATAATTTATAAGATGTACGATTTACAATCAGATCCTCTCCATTATATAACGTTGTCTGCATCGAGCTTCCGATCATGCTTGCTTTTTTCAGTGCAAAATGTACGATCAGCCAGGCTAATAATATAACAAGAACAGCTGCTATCAGAAAATATCCACTTTCTTTTAACAACTGTCTTCTTCTCGCCTTTTTCGTTTCCTCTTCAAACAAAAGATTCATGCGTAATTTCTCCTTATGTCTCTCTAATTATGAGAAAAGGGACAAACAACGTTGTCCCTTCGAAAAGCAAATGATTTATTTAACCAATTCTTTTACCTTAGCAGCCTTACCAATACGACCACGCAAATAATTAAGTTTTGCTCTTCTTACTTTACCAAGACGAACAACTTCAATCTTCTCTACGATTGGAGAATGAAGTGGCCAGGTCTTCTCAACGCCTACGCCATTGGAGAATTTACGAACAGTGAAAGTCTCACGAGTGCTTCCACCCTGTCTCTTCAATACAACGCCTTCAAATACCTGAGTACGCTCACGCTGACCCTCTTTTACTTTTGCGTATACCTTAACGGTATCACCTACATGAAATTCAGGGATTTCAGCTTTCAACTGCTCTGCTTCGATTTTCTTGATAATTTCGTTCATTGTTGTTCCTCCTAAATCTTTTTTGATGTTCTTAATGTAAAATATAACCACCAGAGGACCATCTACTTATATCACAACATTAAAAATATATCACAGTTACTTACCTTCGTCAAGGACTTCTTTTCCAAATCGTACCGCGATGGAATTGGCATGTGCCGTAAGATGTTCTGCTTTCGCAAAACGGATAATATCTTCATGAACTTCTTTTAAAGCCTCTTCGGAATATGAGATCACACTGGATTTTTTGATAAAATCATCTACCGATAATGGAGAGAAGAATTTAGCCGTACCATTGGTTGGTAACACGTGGTTTGGACCGGCAAAATAATCTCCCAGCGGTTCACTGCTATATTCTCCCAGGAAAATAGCACCTGCATTTTTCACTCTTGTCATGGTATCAAATGGATTTTTTGTTAAAATTTCCAAATGTTCAGAAGCGATTTCATTTACGGCGTCGATCGCCTGCTCCATATTCTCTGCCAACAAAATATATCCATAATTATCAATGGATTTATTAATAATTTCAGAACGTGACAGACGCGCAGCAAAATCAGAGACATGCTCACTAACTTTTTCAGCAAGTTCTTTGCTGGTCGTAACTAAAATAGCAGAAGCCAGCTCATCATGTTCTGCCTGTGAAAGCATATCTGCAGCCACATAGCGTGGATTTGCGGTCTCATCTGCCAATACCATAACTTCACTTGGACCCGCGATCGAATCAATGCTGACATGACCATATACCGTTTTCTTAGCAAGCGCAACAAAGATGTTACCCGGTCCGGCTATCTTATCCACTTTCGGGATCGACTCTGTACCGTAGGCCAGCGCTGCAATTGCCTGTGCTCCTCCTACTTTACAAACCTCGGTAGCACCTGCAAGATTTGCAGCAACCAGAGTAGCAGGATTTACTTTGCCATCTGCTCCCGGAGGCGTTGCCATTACAATTCGTTTTACGCCGGCAACATGAGCCGGGATG
>CAKREC010000031.1 GCA_934316925.1 uncultured Eubacterium sp. | reverse complement strand
TAATATAATCTCTTTTATCCGTTTTAAAAAAACATCGTGCCGTGTCAATGGTAATTCCCTGTGACTGCTCATCCTTCAAAGCATCCAGCAAAAAAGCATACTCAAATGGTTTGGAATTTCGTCGGCAAGTCTGCTTTACCTGCTCTAGCTTACCTTCCGGAAGCGAGTTGGTGTCTGCCAAAAGACGTCCCATCAAGGTACTTTTCCCATGATCCACATGGCCAACGATGACAATATTCATATCTTCTTTTTTCATGACAACCTCCTGCTACATATATCCGTTTCGTCGAAGTTCTTCCAAACCGCCTCCGGCTTCCTGATCCTGTGCCCGGCCGGAACGTTCTGCGATATTGGCAAATTTGCCCGTCTTTAATTCTTCAATAACTTCTCTGACATTTTTTGCTGTTGATTGAACAGGTGTTGTACATGGTCCACAACCAAGTGAACGGTATCTGGTGCCGTTTCCCTGGTCAAAATAAAGAGGAACAACCGGAATGTTCTCTCTTTCAATATATTCCCACACGTCCAGTTCGGTCCAGTCCAAAAGCGGATGCACGCGTACATGTGTACCCGGTGCCCAATCCGTCTTGTACTGATTCCAGAACTCCGGTGGCTGATCGGCAATATCCCAATCATTATTTTTATCTCTTGGTGAAAAATATCGTTCCTTGGAACGACTGCCCTCTTCATCCGCCCTAGCTCCTACAATGACACCGGTATAAGGCTCACAGTTTGTATCTTTTTCATAGATTCCCTTGCTGTGATTAAAACGGTATCTTGGCCAGCTCGCGTTCAGGGTATTGGTTAATGCTTCTGTCTTTAACTTCATGCAACATTCAACATGAGATACATTTCCATCCGGGAAAGTCTGCTTTTTCTCTAAAGCCTCCGTATTCTCACCGTAAATCATATCCAGATTCCACTCTGCAGCCAGCCGGTCCCGGTACTCGATCATCTCCGGAATCTTGTGATGTGTGTCAATGTGCACAAGTGGAATCGGCACATGACCAAAAAAAGCCTTTCTTGCCAGCCAGAGCAATACGGTAGAATCTTTACCGATCGACCAGAGCATGCATAAATTTCCCAACTCACTATACGCTTCCCGCAAAATATGTACACTTTTGTATTCCAGCATATCTAAGTGATCCACTGATATTCCTCCATTCATCGCGAAAACGCATTTTGATGATTGGATAATATCAGCTTTTTATGGAAATAATTTGTCTAGAAAATGGAAAAAAAATGGCGGAAATATGACAAAAACATGTCGTGTTCTTCCCGTTATTTCCAGGTAGCTTTGTCCTTTTTCCCCTCTTTACAGACTACATGCTTGATATAATAAAAAGTCTCCTTTTCCCCTTTATCACGGAGCATAACAAGCAAAGCCTCCAGCCGGTCGGATGTCTCCTGATGCATCCAGCGCCGGCTCCGGCCCTTGTCAAAATATTCAAACGGTTTGTTTTCGTCATAATCTTTTCCGTAATAGATCTTACTTGCGGCTACCCGGTCGCAGAACATCTCGATCAGATATTTGGTTGGCATAGGAACCGGTTCTTTCCGGTTCAATTTCGGATTGTAATCAACCCAATACTCAAAATGATGCTTATTCCGGCCCTGATGATGAAGCCATGCCCTCGAATACCCAAATCGTTCTCTCTCTTTTTCGTTTGGACTTTTATCCCCTAAATAATTAATAGCCCCAGGAATAAATTCAGTGGGGCTATACTTCGACAGGTCATGAAATAATCCCTGCCAGAATATACCCGCCTTAAAGCAATGCGCGATCACTTTATGACGGTGTCTTGTTATGGTTGAAAAATGTTTCCAAATATGCACGTTTGTACCCTCTCTATCTATATCTTCTAAATACCAATAAAATTACTTAACGACATAGATATTATAAGGGATATTACAATTAATGCAAGGTTTTTGCTTTTTGTTTTTTGCAACAGAATCATATTGATGATATAAATACCAAAGATCATAAGTAAAACCGTGAACCACGGAAGATCCGGATTGCTGTTCGTTGCCATCCCTGATTTGATCAGTCCGGTCATAACCGTCAGAAGCAGTCCGGAAACGATCACACGGATCGATTTTTTGACAATGCAGAATACACTCATGCACTCCAGCCATTCATACGCATGAAAGATCAGATAAAATACACCACATGAAGCTGCCACACTGCAGGCAAAGCCGGCCAGCGCCATCCAGACACCGGCAATCATGCTGCCACCACTGACCGTTACGCCAAAGCTGTATCCAACACCAGTCAGCGTTTTACATAAAATGGACCCCGGCAGCACATTAACGATCAGAACCAGATGATTGTAAAATTCATTCTCTCCAATATAGTCCGGCACAAACAAGCCATCTGCGATTGTCAGATAAGCATCGCCGCCGCCAAATGACATGAAAGAGGACAACAGTCCATGTCCATCAAAACGTACAACCTGCCCGGAAACAAAGAACAGTGCCGGTATTGACAAAATAACAAAAAACAGGATCCATACACAGATTTTTTTCGCGATCGGCCGGAATTCTACCGCTCCTTTTTTCGTTTTGCCTTTTCCTCCCCAGTACAGACCAAGGATCGAAAGCAGCAGCATTGCTACCGCTGTCACGGCAGTAATTCCATCATTTACTCCCGCTCCCAAAAGCCTTGCAAATACCTGCGCCTTTCCTACACACAAAAGGTAGCTGCCGCCTACGAGCGCAGTTACTACAATGTTCAAAGCCGAAAACCGGCACTGTGTATACAATATTGCAAAAAAGGCAACCAGCAAAACGTTAACAGTAGAGACACTGAGGATTGGAGTCCGGTCAACCTGAAAAATCCCATAAAGATTTTTGCCGGCACTAAGTAAAAATACACCCGCGATCACCACAAATACGATCCATCGTTTTTTCGAATAACGAAAAGCTTTCACGGTGCCACTGATATATTGTGTCAACAGGCACATGATAAATGCGGTAATACCGATCGACGCATATTGGATCTGCTTTAAGATTGCGGTATCCAACTGTCCCAGTACAGACAGCAAAATGACAGTAATTACAGCTCCCGGTAACGCCATCATGACACCACCGGCGATCATTCCCTTTACACCGGCACATTGAAACCCAACACCGGAAGCCAGTTCCACAGGCAATGCCCCCGGCGTCAGCGTTGCCGCTACAATGTCTTTATCATATTCATCTTTTGTGATCAGTTTTTTCTCTTTCACAACTTCCTGCTCAATGACAGGAATCAGTGCATTCCCACCGCCGAAGCCGATAACACCGACTTTCAGCATCGATAAGATCAACTTGCTAAGTTTTGCCATTTGTGCCTTCAACTCTCTTTCTTTAATAGTAATATTTAAGGCTATGTGGGGTAAAAAGTCAAATTTATTATTACTATTGCCAGTGATAAATACAAGCTATATAGGAATATACTATAGCAAAAAAGCTGGATTTTTCATGAACTTTTTATACCATTTCAATCAATTTTTGTGGAGTGGCCCTGTGATTTTTCTGCTTTTAGGTCTACATATTTATTTCACATTCCACCTTGGGTTTGTGCAAAAACATATCGGTAAAGGAATCCGTTTTTCCCTGTCGGACTCTTCCCCGGAACGAAGCAGCCACGATCACCGCTTTTCTGCTTTTGGCTCTCTCACGACAACATTGGCAGCTACACTTGGCACCGGAAATATTGTTGGTATCTCCACTGCCGTGTATCTCGGTGGCCCCGGCGCCGTATTCTGGTGCTGGGTCACCGGCCTGTTCGGAATGGCAACCACATATGCAGAAACTTATCTTTCCGCCAAATACCAGACTGGCCCTATCCGGATCCTGAACAATCATCTGAAAAAGAAATTTTTCGCTCTTTTATATAGCCTCGCCCTTTGCTTGTCTGCCTTTTGTATCGGCTGCACAACCCAGAGCAATGCGATCACCGACAGTCTCAACCAGGTCTTTCAGATACCGCCTGCCATTTCTGCCATTGCTACCGCATTTTTAGTCGGACTGATCCTCATACAGGGCAGGCACTGGATTGAAAAATTTTCCATGGCTGTTGTTCCGACCATGGCAATATTTTTTTTAGGGGGATGTATTCTCTATCTGATCCTGCATCGCTCCTATGTTCCTGCTGCCCTGTCCACGATTGTAAAAGAAGCATTTGGAGTTGCACCAATTGCCGGCGGACTGACCGGTTTCACCATGAAAGAAGCCCTTCGATATGGTGTAGCACGCGGTCTTTTTACCAATGAAGCAGGTCTTGGAACTGCGGGTATTATAGCGGGAAATTGTGACGAAAAAAAGCCCCAGCAACAAGGATTAGTATCCATGAGTGCCTCTTTTTGGGACACCGTCGTACTATGTGCCGTGACTGGCATCATGCTGGTGGCTTATCAGATTGAATATGTGGGAACATGGAATCTATACTCTCCCGGCTCTCTGTGTGCCGCCGCCTTTTCCGCTCTCCCTTTCTGGGGCGATGAAATTCTGGCTGTCGCCATCTTTTCCTTTGCTCTTGCCACTTTAGTCGGCTGGAGTTATTTAGGCATGGAGGGTTTTTCCTTTTTATTTAAAAAAGGCCAGATAATCTATCTGACCTTTTATCTCATTATGATTTTTGTAGGCGGGATCCTGCCACTTACCCTGGTGTGGGAACTGACAGACTGCATCAATCTGCTGCTCCTGATCCCCTCGGTCTATCTTTTGGTAAAATGCCGGAGAGAGATCCGGCCGCCCAAAAACTAGTTCTGTCCGTAGTATGCGTTTGCACCATGTTTTCTGAAATAATGCTTGTCCATCAGATACTGTGGAGCACCTGCTACGCGTGGATTCAAAGTAAGCGTATGGTGAGCCATCTCAGCAACCTTGTCAAGTACAACGGCATTGTAAACAGCGTTGGCTGGAGAAGTACCCCATGTGAAAGGTCCGTGGTTCTTTACTACGATGCCAGGAACTTCCAATGGATCCTTGTCGCCGATCGTCTCAATGATAACAAGACCGGTATTTCTTTCATAGTCCAGATTGATCTCCTCTGCTGTCAGATCTCTGGTGCATGGAATGTCACCATAAAAATAGTCAGCGTGAGTAGTTCCTAATGCAGGAATCGACATACCAGCCTGAGCAAAGGTAACTGCCCATGTAGAATGTGTATGTACAACACCAGCTAATGTAGGATATGCTTTATATAACTCAATGTGAGTAGCCGTATCAGAAGATGGACGATACTTACCTTCGATCACGTTCTGATCAAAGTCAACAACTACCATGTCATCTGGTGTCAATTCATCATATTCTACACCACTTGGCTTAATAACCACATAGTTGTGCTCACGATCGATTCCACTAACATTTCCCCATGTGTAAATAACTAATCCTTTTTCCTGAAGTTCCATGTTTGCTTCGTATACTTCTTTTTTTAACTGCTCTAACATAATTTCCTCCAATTCTGATAAAAACTGATAAAAAACTATCATGTTCCTTATATGGTTTCATTATAACCAGTTTTGATATGAATGTAAACCACTTTTCCGAGAAAGGAACTTGTGGTAGAATGATAGGCGGAGTGAACGCGGGGAGTCGTTACATATTTGCAGGAGGATTTTATTATGTCAAATTTTATATATAGTTTAAATGCCACTTGCCCTATTTTTATATTGATCATCCTGGGCAAGTTTTTAATGCGCGTTGGGATCATTGATGAGCATTTTACGAAAGTTGCAGACCGTTATGTGTTCAATGTTGCCCTGCCTGTTCTGGTCTTTAAAGATCTGACTGAAAATAATCTGCGGGAAAACTTTAATATCGGTTATGTCCTTTTCTGCTTTTTCGTAACGCTCTTTATCATCCTCACCATTTGGGGTCTTACCGAACTTTTTATGAAAGACGAGTCAGAAAAAGGAGCTTTTATTCAGGCATCTTATCGAAGCAGTGCCGCGATTCTCGGTCTTGCCTTTATTGACAACATGTATAACGGCGCTGGAATGGCACCTCTTATGATCGTTGGTGCTGTTCCATTGTTCAATATTTTTGCCGTGATCATCCTCACGTTAAAAGGCGAAAAACGGGACAAACATCAGAAATTTGGCAAAACAATATTGTCAATTTTCAAGAACCCGATCTTACTGGGCATCCTGATCGCCCTTCCTTTTGCTTTTTTTAATGTTCAGTTTCCTACGATCATTAACAAATCCATCAACAGTGTTGCTGCCACAGCAACTCCGCTGGCACTGATCTCTATCGGTGCCACATTTCAGGGGCGTCAGGCGATCAAACGCATCAAGCCAACGATCGTGGCATCGTTCATAAAATTGATCCTGCTCTGTAGTCTGTTCCTTCCTCTCGCCGTATTTTTCGGCTATCGGAATCAGGAGTTGATGGCCATTGTGATCATGCTGGGATCCCCAACAACAGTTTCCAGCTACATTATGGCAAAAAATACTGGAAATGACAGCATTCTCACTTCCAGTATTATCGTTCTTACCACATTATTATCATCGATCACACTCACGCTTTGGATCTTTCTGTTAAAAACCCAGGGATTGCTTTAAGCATCCCCGGTTATTCTTCAAATCCTAATATTTCAATTTCTTCAAACTCCGGTTGACTGAGGTCTACCGTTTCCTCAGTATCCAGATACCGCACGATTGGCCGCAATGTATTTTCCTGGCGGTTTTCCACAACGACGGCAATCCGTTCTCCGGAAAGAATGATATTTCTTCCTTTTGGATACACCGGAACGTATTTAATAAACGCATCCACCAGCTGTTTTTCAAACATAGTACCAACATTTTTCTGTAAAAAATCAATTGCCTCTGCAGGCGCCTGCGCTTTTTTATACACACGTTTGCTGGTGATCGCATCATACACATCCGCCACATGGATGATCTTGGCAAAAGTATAGATTTGGTCATCCTGCAATCCCAATGGATAGCCAGTGCCGTTTAGATTTTCATGGTGCATATATACACCCATTTTTATTTTGGAACTGATCAGCACATTGTCCTTGATCTTTTGATAACCCATCTCGGAATGTTTTTTGATCAGTTCATATTCTTCCTCGGTAAGCGCTCCCGGCTTATTTAATATGTCAGACGGAATATTGATCTTGCCAATATCGTGCAGCAATCCAGACGCTGCCAACTCCTTTAACATTGGTTTTTTCATGCCGGTTCCCATACCGATCAAAACCGATAAAACAGAAACATTGATCGAATGCTTATATGTATAATCCGAATTCGTACGCAAGCTGACCAGATTCAGACTGATCTCACCATTCGTACTCAGCTCTTCGGTAATATCATTTGCAACATCCAGAGCCTCATCAATATCCATTTTATGCAAAGCCTGGGCAGCTTTCTTTTCCAGAGACTCACTGATAATGTCCTCCACATGGATATCATAAGACAAAGTGTCCTCAATGTAAAATCCGGAAAGTCCCTTTTCTTTCATCCGCTCGATCAATTTATTGGTGAGTTTAACCTTATAATTTACAAGAACGGCTCCCTGCTCATTGTAAATGGATTTTCCCACTACCATCCCTACTTCTGCCTGGTCTATGCTTATATATCTCATAGATTGATCTCTCCGTCAAATACAGTTGTAGCAGGTCCTTTCATAAGAACTTCACCATTTTCCAGATAGGTGTCATACAATTTGCCACCCCGTATATTGACCTCAACCTCTGTATTTTTTTTGCAATATCCATTCAATACTGCTGCTACTGTACTCGCACATGTTCCCGTGCCACAGGAGATCGTCTCCCCGGATCCTCTCTCCCATACCCGCATGCGAATCGTATGGTCGTCTATGACTTCTACAAACTCGGTATTGATCCGGTCAGGAAACATCGGATGGTTCTCAAACTCAGGTCCGATCTTTTCCAGATCAAGATCGTCGATATTTTCTGTAAAAATAACACAATGTGGATTGCCCATGGAAACACAGGTCACCGTATATTCCCTGCCATCTACAAGCAGAGGTCTAGCCACAAAATCTTCTCCTGCTGCATCAACCGGAATTTCTTTCGGTGCAAGAATTGCCTGCCCCATATTCACCTGAACATAGGTAACAACGCCATCCTCTACCGTAAGCTCCAGTGTCTTGATCCCGCTTTTTGTCTCCACGGTCATATGCGTGTCCTTCGCAATTCCATGTTCATACGCATATTTCGCCACACAACGAATACCATTTCCGCACATCGCACCTTCAGATCCATCGGCATTAAACATGATCATACGGCAGTCCGCCACTTTGGATGGTGCGACCAGAATCAATCCGTCCGATCCAATACCAAAATGTCTGTCACTCACACGGACAGCCAATGCACTTGGATCCTCTACCGTTTCCTCAAAGGTATTCACATATACATAGTCATTTCCTGTGCCATGCATTTTCGTAAAGTGTAATTTCATGCTTTATGCCTCCTTAACTACGATCTCAACCTGACAATGGCTTACATAAGCTTCATTCATTTCCAGATCATACATCAGCTGAACATGTATTCTCTCTTGTGTATGCCGATGTTTCAGATCTACGTTCTTTGTCTTCATATGGAAAGTCCCAAATGGCGTTTCATAAACAGACTCTGTATCTTTTCCCACACAAAAATGCAGACGGCTGTTCGTAACACCCTTCTTTGTGATCTCTACCGAATCTTCCCTGATTTTTAATATATTTCTGGTAACACGGGACGGTTCTTCTTCCGGATATTCCTGATACAAAATCGTCTTTAGATCGCCACTCTCCATCATATGTCCACTTACCGATATCGTCGTAGAATCCTGCTCCGGTGTGCCAATTCCCTGGGTTCCCTTAATCTTTAATTTTACTTCTCGCTTCATCGTGTCGCCTATCGCTCATATGCCAGTTCGATCACACGGTCAAGCAATTCTGTTTTACCAACTCCCATTGCCTCCCACAGCATCGGATACATACTGATACTGGTAAATCCCGGCAATGTGTTGATCTCATTGAAAATAACGGCATTGGTATCTTTTTCAACAAAAAAGTCTACACGTGACAAACCGAATCCACCTACTGCTTTAAAAATGGCAACCGCATTTTTACGGATCTCTTCTTTGGTCTTCTCCGGCATATCGGGATCGATCACCGTGCGGGACTCCTGATTGTTGTATTTGGCATCAAAGTCATAAAATTCTGCTGCCGCAAGAATCTCTCCAACCTTCGAAGCCTTTACATCCTGTCCGCCCAATACCGCACACTCAACTTCCCGTCCGTTGATGTTTTCTTCGATCAATACGCGGTGGTCATGTTTCTTTGCCAGTTCAATTGCCGCACGCAGTTCTTCCCTGTTATGTGCTTTGCTTACCCCTTGGGAAGATCCGGCATTCGATGGTTTGACAAACATCGGATAACCCAGTTTTTCTTCCGCTTCCGCAATAGTCTCTTCCATCCGGGAAGTATCTCTGGCAATGTCGGAAACAAAATTTGCCTGACGAACGCCAATATTGTCCGCAAAGATCTTGGTAGAAATCTTATCCATGCTGGCTGCTGATGCCAAAACGCCACATCCTACATATGGAATTCCGGACATCTCAAACAATCCCTGAATCGTTCCATCTTCACCATAAAGTCCATGTAACACAGGAAAGATCACATCTACCGCGATCACTTCTACCTGACCGGCATCCAACTTCCAGATACCCGGCTGTCTTCGATCCGGAGAAATGATAGCGGTAGTCGTACCCTCTTTCCAGCTACCATCCTTTACCTTCTGCAAATCGTCTACATAAAGCCAGCTGCCCTCCTTTGTGATACCGATTATATGTACCTGATATTTATCCGGCTGCAATCCCTCGATCACGTTGGCTGCTGAAATACATGATACTTCATGTTCTGAAGACTGTCCTCCAAAAATTACTGCGATTTGTTTTTTCATGGTATCCTCCGTTCTTTATAGCGATCACTATAAAATGTATCTTCTACTCAATACTTCTTCCACTTTACCATGATAGTCCGTGAAATTCAAGAAATTTACCCTTTTTTTAGGAAGATTCGTGCTCATTTTTCGACTTAGTTCCACAAGTTTTTCGCCCATTCCCACACTTTGCATGAAAATTCAACGTTTTCTTTACCTGAAGTTAATGACTGGTATTCCTGCTCGGTGAGGCTGGTTTTCAGTTTTTCCTTTGAATCTTCCGGTACGATCTGATACGTCGCGTCCACAAAACATAGCGAAGGGTACATCACACACCACCAGTTTTTTCCCTCGCTTTTCCCGATCCGTACATTCAACGCCTCATATTTGCCCGGCGGAAATGTAAGATCGCCGTATTCTTTTACAGGGAACTGGCACTGTTCGAGCGTTGCTGTCGCATGATACTCATATCCCTGCGAGTGCATATATTTTTCCGCCATGGTTTCTAACTCAGGCAGTTCTTTTTGCATTTCCTGCCTTGCCTCTTCTACATTGGAAACGTTGGCCAGTTTTTTCTGCATATAATTTATGAGGACATTTTTTACTTCGATCTTTAAATTCTGATCCTCTTCTGAGTCACTGTTTGCTAATACGTGAAATCGTATGATCTCACTGGCAATTCCCTGCTGCAATTTTCTTTCCGATATATTTTTATACATTCCAAATCCTATAAATCCAAACACTCCGATCACGATGATGGCTATCAGTATCTTCTTCATATGGTCCTTCCTCCTTGCCTTTTCCAAAGAATTGCCCATTTTTTGTGAAATTATACATTTCCTTTAAAAAGATTCTGTGCTAAACTGTTTTTATAAATTTACTGATAAAACATGGATTGGAGGTTATTATGGAATCTTTTTTTATTAATGCTCCGGCAAAGATAAATATTGGTCTGGATGTGCTTAGGCGAAGAGAAGATGGTTATCATGAAGTCCGGATGATCATGCAGAGCATCCGCCTTTTTGATCGTCTCACACTGACAAAATCAGCAACTCCAGGTGTACGACTAAAAACAAATCTGCCGTTTCTTCCGATCAATAAGGACAATCTGGTCGTTCAAAGTGCCAATATGCTTTTTCAGGAATTTGCACCGGACGCCGGCGTGGATATTGTACTGGAAAAGCGGATTCCGGTTGCCGCAGGTATGGCAGGTGGCAGTACCGATGCGGCTTCGTGTATGCTGGCGATCAACGAATTGTTTGATCTTGGTCTTACCAAACGAAGTCTTATGAAGCGTGCCGTACATATCGGCGCAGATGTTCCCTACTGTATCATGAAAGGAACTGCTTTATCCGAAGGCATTGGTGAAAAACTTTCCACAATCCCCAAAACTCCTGATTGCTATATTCTGATCTGCAAACCGGGGATCCACGTCTCTACCAAATCAGTCTATTCCAATTTGGTTTTAGATGAGAACACCGAGCATCCCGATATTGACCGCATGATCCTCGCAATGAAAAAGCGGGATATTTATGACCTCAGCCAGCACATCGGAAATATTTTGGAAACGGTGACGATCCCGGCTCATCCCGAAATTGCCACGATCAAAGAATGTATGATGCAAAATGGAGCTCTCGGATCCCTCATGAGTGGCAGTGGTCCTACGGTGTTTGGCATTTATGATGATAAGGACAAGGCAATCGCCGCCAAGAAAAAATGCCTGGAACTTCCATTCCGGTGTTTTGCCTACAGCACAGATCTGTATCGATAGATTAAGTTTTTTTATCATCCGGTCGATATAATAGATAGAAGAGTGGCGTATGCCATTTTTAACAAGAATCAACTCGTGCATAGCACAGAAAGGACGGAATTCTTATGAATGTAAATGGAATTACAAGTTTACTGGCAGGCAATGTAACTGCTTCAACAGCAAGCAAAAAATCGACAGAAGCAGCAAGCACTGCTACCGATTCAAAAACAGCTACCGATCTCGGTGTGACCTATGAACCATCTGCCAGCGCTACGGACAGCGACAAAACTAAGACTTCTGACTACTCTGCGATTGTTGCCAATATGAAAGCTGAATTGGCCAACAAAAATAAACAGTTAGAGACTTTAGTAACACAGTTACTGGGCAAGCAGGCGACAAAAGCCACCTCTCTTGCTGATATGTTCCGTAATCTCAAACCAGATGATGCTACGATTGCACAGGCGCAGCAAGAGATCAGCGACGATGGTTACTGGGGCGTAGATAAGACCAGTGATCGTCTGGTTGCTATGGCTCAGGCACTGAGCGGTGGTGACAGTTCCAAAGCCGATCTTATGATCGAGGCAATGGAAAAAGGCTTTTCGCAAGCGACGAAAGCCTGGGGAGAAGATCTTCCTGACATCTGTCAGAAGACCATTGATGCTGCCAAAGAAAAACTTACGAATTGGCGTGATGGCATTACACAAGAGGATTGATATTTTATATTGTCAAAGACAAAAAGAAGAAACGGCAGATGGAACCGTTTCTTCTTTTTTGCATCAAAATTTCGTACTAACAATTTCTTGGCGTTACAACCAATATCATATCCCCTGATTTTGCCTCCCGCTCTTCCAGATGATTGATCTGTTCGAGATGTTCCACCGTTGTAAAAAACCGCTTTGCAATATCCCACAATTCTTCTCCGTCCTGCAGCGTATATCCTACCATAGCAGGCTCTTTCGCTTTCTCTTTCCAGTCAACTTCCTCCCAATGAAAATCGCTGATCATAGGTTCTTCAATTTTACGGAACACCATTAGCTGAAAACCGATCACCGCCTTGATTTCGATTTCATTTTCGCCCATTACACTGGCATTGATCTGTTCCAGCGCCCCCATTAGATCAATGACACTCATTTCATCCAGATCCTCTGCTTCGATCAACTGTGAAAATGGGATCGAACCCTTTGCGGTTGCAAGTGGAACACCATTTCCCTCTGTCCGATATAACACCTGGACATCAATCGCGCCCTCGATCTGCAATCCGGTATCGAGCGGCTGCTTTTTATCAATCCGCAGCGCTCCGCTGACGTCCCAGATTTCTCTTGGAGGCTTTCCTTCTACGGTCTGCAGATTTCCATTAACACGGAAACGATTTTTATTTTGCAGTAACAGATTTTGAAAAAAACTCTGCTCATAGATTGGCTGACATTTTCCCTTGGTTGAATAAAAATCTGTGAGGAGTTCTAATGTTTCACTTCCATATATCTTAATGTCAAATTCAACGACCACTTCTACTTCCAGCAGCCGGCTTTCACCGTCTTCATCTTCCTTGATCGACACATCACTCGTATGTATCCGTGGCACTACACGGGCAACCATATCTTCTTCGCATCCATTACACGGGATTTTGCCACTGATCTCAAAACTTTTGTCAAAGCAATTCAGACTTTTCTCTTCGCCATCTCCGGCATATATTGCGAAAAAACTACATTGCCCATCGACCTGGATCTCATCGTTCAATACCCGGATATCCATTTCGCCCAAAGTAAAATCCGAATATAAGATTTCTCCGACACCATCACTTGTCACAGGGACTTTCCATTCATCCCGTACCCGCAGCGTATCCTTTTTGGATGCTACAAGCCTGGACACAGGAAATGTCCTTGTTTTCTCATACACATGATCTCCCTCTTCAATCTCAACCGCAGCTTCACTGTCGCATATGGTTTCGGCGCATACTTCAAATGCCAGAATTCCTCGTATTCCCAGTTTTCTTGAATTGATGATCTGACTCCGCAGGTCCTCAATTGTTGCCTCCACTTTTATTTCATCATTTTCCCCCGCTTCCGGCATAGAAATCGATTCATCAAAGGGAATCGTTCCCGTCATCTGGCAGATTCCTCCTTCCTCTGGTGTATAAAGCAGCTGAAAATGCAAAGTTCCTTCTATTCTCGCCTTGCCTGCAACCAGCCTCGCCTCTTCAATCTCGATCCTTCCCTGTTCTTTCATAACACTGGCGACATCCGGTTTGGCATCCGGCACATTAAAGTCTTTATCCACCGTGATCTGCTGCTCCTTTGTGTCGCTGCATTTATTCATATGAACTCGTTTTGTTACCAGTCTCAAAAAATCCCTCCATTTCATACTCCAATACAGTAAACTATATTCTTTCTATAAAAAAAAAGAACCATGCAGAGGAAAAACTCTACATGGCCTGTATATTTTAACACAACCGCAATTGAACATCTTTTGTGATCACATCGGTATAACTGTATGAATACAATTGTGGACTGTCATCCTTACCATCCACTTCAATCGTGAAAATGCAAGGATACAGATCTTTAATGACACCTTCTAAGATGTCATATTTGCGCCGTCCCAGATTGCTCTTTACCTGAACACGGCTTCCCACATAATCCGACAATCCATTTCTTACACTTCTTACTGTTAACTCTCCCATGAAAGACCTCCATTTCGAAGTGCATACGAAAGCACTTTATTAACAGTATATGGATTTTTCGGAAAATTATTCCTGTAAAATAAAATCAAAGATTTTTGATGCCACTTCTTCTTTAGAAAGCATCGGAAGCTCCACTTCCTGATCTTTGGTGATCAATGTTACGACATTGGTGTCCGTCGCAAAACCGGCTCCCTGCACACGCAAGTTGTTCGCAACGATCATATCTGCATTTTTCTTTTCCAGTTTTTTTCTGGAATTTTCGAGCATATGCTCCGTTTCCATAGAAAATCCACACAAAAACTGACCCGGTTTTTTATGCTGTCCCAGCCAGGATAAAATATCTTTTGTCCGGACGAGCGAAACTGCACTTTCCCCATCCTGTTTTTTTATCTTTTCCTCACTGACCGCTGCCGGTGTATAATCCGCCACCGCTGCTGCCTTCACAATGATATCCTGATCCGCAGCCCGTTTTGTCACTGCTTCGAACATATCCTCTGCAGAAACTACCGGTACATATTCAACAAAATCCGGAGGGGTAAGACTGGTTGCCCCACTTACTAATGTAACTTTGGCACCTCGCCGGCTTGCTACCGTGGCAAGCGCATATCCCATCTTTCCGGTACTGTGATTGGTGATGTAACGCACCGGGTCGATCGCTTCTCTGGTCGCACCTGCTGTTACCAGCACATTCTTCCCAGCCATATCATGATCATATTGTATATTCTGCAGAATGTGTGCAAGTAAAACTTCTTCCGATGGCATCTTTCCTTTGCCAACCGTCCGGCATGCTAACCGCCCTGTATCAGGTTCCACAACTTCCATTCCAAATTCCCGCAGGCGCTCAATATTCGCCTGCACAACATTATTTTCATACATGTTGGTATTCATTGCCGGGGCTACGATCTTTTTGCATTTGCAGGCAAGCACCGTAGTCGAAAGCATATCATCCGCTATACCGTATGCCATTTTGGCAATAATATTGGCAGAAGCCGGTGCCACTAGAACGATATCCGCTCTTTCCCCCAGCGCAACATGTTCAATATTGTAATTAAAATTCCGGTCGAACGTATCCACCAGACACTTGTGATTCGTCAGTGTTTCAAACGTGATCGGGTTGATAAAATTCGTAGCATTTTGCGTCATCAGCACATGCACATCCGCATGAAGTTTTACGAGCATACTGGCCAGATTTGCGATCTTGTATGCAGCAATGCTTCCCGTCACTCCTAATACAACTGTCTTTCCTTGTAACATTTTTCTCCTCCATGGGATCTTTATTTAATCAGGACAATTCACCATGTTTTTCATAATTGGCAACACGTGCAATATGGTTTTCCTCGTCCACAAAAACAACTTTCGGCTTATGAGTCTTCGCCTCTTCCGGATCAATATCACAGTAGCTCATAAGGATCACGTGATCTCCTACCTGTACCATGCGGGCTGCTGCTCCATTCAGACAGATCATACCGCTTCCCGGCTCTCCGGCGATCGTATACGTCTCAAAACGGCTTCCATTTTCCACATCTACGATCTGGACTTTTTCGTACTCCAAAATTCCTGCTGCTTCCATCAGTTCAGGATCTACCGTAATACTTCCTACATAATTTAATTCTGCCTGTACAACTTTAGCGCGGTGAATCTTACCTTTTAACATTTGAATTGTCATAGTTTTCCTCATTTCCTGCTATCATTTACATTACAATAAAGTTATCGATCAATCTTGTCTTTCCAATATAGACCGCTACCGCCGTCAGAATAGAACCTTCTACCTGTTCCAGCGTTTCCATGTTGTCAAAGTTGACCATCTCCACATAATCAATCTTTGCGAGCGGTTCGGACTCGATCGTTTCACGGATCACAGCGATCACCTTTTCCGGCTCTTTTTCGCCTGCTTTCACAAGTTCTTCACCCTTTGTAAGTGCCTTGTGTAAAATGGTTGCTGCCTGACGTTCTTCCGCAGACAGATATGTGTTGCGGGAACTCTTGGCAAGTCCGTCCTCTTCTCGAATGATCGGGCATCCAACAATTTCAAGATCAAAGTTCAGATCACGAACCATTCGACGGATCACTGCCAGCTGCTGAGCGTCTTTCTGTCCAAAGTATGCCCGATCCGGCTGTACAATGTGGAACAACTTACTTACAACAGTACACACCCCGCGAAAATGGGTTGGACGTGTTTTTCCACAAAGTCCTTTGGTAAGATGATCCATATCTACATAGGTGCAAAAATCATCAAAATACATTTCTTTCGGTTCCGGATGGAAGATCAGGGCTGCCCCTGCCTTCTCACAAAGTGCAGCGTCCCGCTCTAAATCTCTTGGATAAGTTGCAAGATCTTCTGTCGGTCCAAACTGGATCGGGTTGACAAATACACTGACTACCACTTTGTCATTCTGCTCTACGGCTTTATCGATCAGACTTTTGTGTCCTTCATGAAGGTATCCCATTGTCGGCACCAGTCCTACACTGAGTCCTTCCTTTCTCCACTGTTTTACCTGTTTTCTTACTTCTTCAATCGTTGATACAATCTGCATCTTTTTCTCCTCCATTTTCTTTAGTATAACTTTTCAATCACATCATCTGCAATTTTATATTCATGCTCTTCAGACGGAAAGGCACCACTTTGCACTTCCTCAAAATACTGAGCAAACGCATCTTTCATGATCTCGCCGATATTGGCATAGCGTTTTACAAATTTTGGTGTAAAATCAGAAAACATACCAAGAAGATCCTGATATACAAGAACCTGGCCATCACATCCATTTCCTGCACCAATTCCAATCGTCGGAATGGAAAGTTCTTTCGTGATCAGATCAGCAAGTTTTCTTGGAACACCTTCGATCACAACGGCAAATGCGCCCGCTTCTTCTACTGCCTTTGCATCCTCAAGTATCTTTCGTGCCGCTTCTTCGGATTTCCCCTGCACCTTAAAGCCACCAAATGCATTGATCGACTGCGGGGTCAATCCAATATGTGCACATACCGGAATTCCGGCTGCAACGATCGCATGGATCTGTTCCTTTACTTCAACACCGCCCTCTAATTTTACGGCACCGGCATGACCCTCTTTCATCAGGCGTCCTGCGTTTACCACAGCGTCATACACAGAAGTCTGATATGACATGAATGGCATATCAATAATAACTAATGCATTTTTAGCTCCTCTTGCCACTGCAGCTCCATGATGGATCATGTCTTCCATCGTGACTGAGATCGTATCCTCATAGCCAAGAATGACATTTCCCAGAGAATCTCCTACCAAAATGCTGTTTACGCCTGCCTCATCTTCTAACTTTGCTGTCGAATAATCATATGCTGTCAACATCGTGATCTTCTGACCCTGTTCTTTTGCCTGCTTAAATGTCAATACTGTATTTTTCATGTTTTCACTCCATTTCTGTGCTCACGGCACTTATCAATTCTTCCAGTTCCGCATAATCTCTATTCGGATTTTTTTCTTCTGCAATCTGTAAGACAATCTGTCCCAGATCCTGATAAATTCTCTTTTCTCTTCCCCGCAAAACCATCAGGTGTTTTTTTACTGTTTCCAGATCTCCCCGTTCAATCGGACCGGACAGCGCCTCTGCAGATGAGGTATTAAGTACATTCTCTATGTTTCCCCGAACTAAAGGCTCCACAAAAAGTCTTGCCTGCTCCTGATCCAATCCACAATCTTCAAGCATCCGGATCGAGAGTTCATATAAACCAATCATCATGTTGCTTACCATAGAAGCAGCACAATGATATTTCACCTTCTTATCACTGGCAATTTCATATACACAATTTCCCAATGGCAAGAATAACTCCCGCAGTCTTACAATGCCTTGTTTATCTCCTTCAATGGAAAAAATCACAGTATTTAGTTTTTCGTAACTTGTGAATCGATCGCTGAACGCATACATAGGATGAAGAGAACAACACAACGCACCGGTCTGTTCCCTGTGAGAAAATACATCAGATGAAAGTGAGCCACTGAAATGGCAAATGACTTTATTCTCTATCGATAAAGAACGTATTCGATTCCATACTTCCCGGATCGTATCATCCGGAGTTGCAATGAATACCATATCACACAAATCCACTAACGATGTTAATGAATCAAATTTTTCTGTCTTCGTGAAAGTCGCAGCTTGTTCCGCGCTCTCCTGATGCCGGCTATAAAAACCTGCCACCGGAATACCGTTTTCTACAAAATATTTTCCCATAGAACAGCCTACTTTTCCGGCACCAATTATACCAATTTTCATGTTATCACCTCCAAAGATCGTGACAACACTATATCATCTGATGCAGTTTCCTACGAATACCGCTCAACGTCAAGAATATCACAGCTGCCTTTTTTTTGCAAGAATTTTTACGAATCCTCCCGTCCCTGCTCAAAATACTCCAGCGACTTCTTTAACTTTCTTGTCCGAACTCCCACAAGCTGCTCCAGTTCCCGCTGCATCTGTTCCTGCCGTTTCTGGAGATCCAGCAAGGTAGCCTCAAAACGATCCACTTCGGATTTGGCACCAGAAAGCGCCTCCCAGATCTCGGCACTTTTCTCCTCCAGTGCAACACTTTTAAATCCTACCTGTAAACTATTAAGAATTGCCGCCAATGTGCTTGGTCCCGCAATCGTTATTTTATAATTTTTCATCAGTTCTTCCATCAGTCCCAACTGAAGAACTTCTATATATATACCTTCAAATGGCAAAAACATAATCGCGAAATCTGTAGTGAATGGCGGCTTGACATATTTGTCATGTATCTCTTTTGCAAATCGTTTTACGCGGGAGGCAAAGAGGTCGCGGGCATCCCGCCATACTTCTTCGTCGCCCTGCTCCTTTGCCTGATGTAATTGCAAATACGCATCCAGTGGAAATTTGGAGTCAATCGGAAGATACACGGTCTGTCCACCATACCCCGGCATCTTGACCGCATACTCTACCCGCTTGGTGCTGCCGGGAATGACCATACATTCGGTTTCGTACTGCTCTTTTCTCATGAGTTCCTGTAAAATGCTTCCCAATTGCCATTCACCGTAAATACCTCTGGTTTTCACATTGCCAAGCGACTTTTCCAGATTAGTCACACCAGCCCCCAGTTGATCTACTTTTCCTTTCAGCCCCGACAAATGTTCTAATTGATGATTGCTGATCGTGTGCTGATATTTTAAGATCGCTTCGCTGTAATTTTTCATTTTTGTATCGATCATCTTCATGATCAGGCAATAAAATATTACCATAGCAATTACGACCGCTACTATAACAAATCCAATTTCCATTTTGTCTGCTCCATAACTTTCTGTATAATTTCTAAGTTTTCTTTCACGTTGCGCTTTGGACATTCTAACGAATGATTCGCCCCTTCTGTAAGGAATAACGGAATCTGCAATTTTCTACATTGCTCCTGGATCTCTTTTGTATCTGCCCAATCATCTGCGGTTCCATGAAACGCAACGGCCTCACCAGAAAAATTTTCAAAGGTCACGTTAAGTGGAGTATACAAAATCTGATATACCGGTAACTGATATTTTGCTGCATAGTCAACCGCCACTTTTGTTCCGATGCTCTTGGATAGAAATACAATTGTATCGTATTCCGAGAAATCAATTGATGAAAGTATCTTCTCCGTCTGTTTCCAGGCTGTCTTGAATGCCACCCTCATTTTTTTCTCATTTCCCTTTACATTCTTTGGAAATTTTCGATAGGGTACTAAAACAACCTGATAGTCCTTTTCCTGTAACAATTTTCTTCCATAATATAATAACGGCTTGTCCACGTGATAACCAATCCCTGGAAAAACAACCGCTAACTTCTTTTTTTCGCTCATTGAAACTCCTCTTCTCTTTCTACTTACTTATTTTCTATTGTAAAGAATATCGTCATGGGATTCAAGTCACAGAAAATCTTTTTTGTATTTCCATTTCACGTATGATATGATAATTGTGACACTAAAAGATACACAAATTCTAGGAGGTTTTTATGAATTACGAAGTGAAAGGAACACCATTACCTGTTGTCGAGATTTCTTTGGACGCTGGCGAATCCATCATCTGCGAAGGTGGTGCTATGAGCTGGATGTCTTCTAACATGCAAATGGAAACATCCGGTGGTGGGTTAGGAAAAATGTTTTCAAAAGCACTCAGCGGAGAGAAAATGTTTCAGAATCGATACACTGCGGTAGGACAGCCGGGAACGATCGCATTTGCATCCAGCTTTCCGGGAAATATCATTGCCGTTGAGATTCAACCCGGAAAAGAAGTCATTTGTCAAAAG
Source organism: uncultured Eubacterium sp. (assembly GCA_934316925.1). Lineage (GTDB taxonomy): Bacteria > Bacillota > Clostridia > Lachnospirales > Lachnospiraceae > Eubacterium_F. The sequence continues at coordinate 3,190 of CAKREC010000031.1, read as the reverse complement.
TCTGCTTTTCTCTGTGCAACATCCGGAGTTGAACTTTCGATCCATTTTCAAAAGAAATTGGGTGCCGGTGTATTTGGCGGAGAAGGCTTTATTATGCAACGGTTGTCCGGACAGGGAATGGCATTCCTCGAAATTGACGGCTCTGTTGTAGAAAAAGAATTGGACGCTGGCGAACAGATCATCATTGACACCGGCTATCTTGCTATGATGGATGGTACCTGCTCCATGGATGTTCAAACGGTAAAAGGCATCAAAAACATTATGCTTGGTGGCGAAGGACTGTTTAACACCGTTGTTACCGGTCCTGGAAAAGTTGCTTTACAGACAATGCCTGCTTATCAGGTAGCTGGTTCTTTGAAACCATTTTTGCCTTCCAACAATAACTAGTCCATCATAATACATAATTTATAAAATGTACCTATATAAAAAAGCCCCGGAACGCTGTTGATCCGGGGCCTTTTTATCGCTATTTTATGTATCAGATATATTATAACTTGAACTGTTTTACCAACTCGCCCATGCTCTCTGCCTGTGCATACAATTCTTCGCTGGTAGCGGATGTCTCTTCTGCTGTCGCTGAGTTAGACTGAACAACTTCTGAAATCTGGTTAACACCAAGTTCCAGCTGCTCCATAGCATCTGCCTGACTTGCTGACTGCTCGCTGAGGCTCTTGGATTTTTCAGCAATTGCATCCATACCAACAACGACTTCATCCAATGTATTGGATACGATATCGACTGCTTTATTTCCTTCTGCTACTTCATGAAGTGCTGTCTCGATCAACTCTCTTGTAGAAACTGCAGACTGTGCACTCTGCTCTGCCAACTGACGGATCTCATCTGCTACAACCGCAAATCCACGACCAACTTCTCCTGCTCTGGCTGCCTCAATCGAAGCATTCAAGGATAACAAGTTTGTCTGTCCGGCAATATCTTCCAGATCGGAAATGATGTTTCCAATCTTCTCGGATGTTTCGCTGATACGACGCATTGCCTCTACCATTGCCTTCATCTGGACACGGCTCTGGTCAGCATCGCCTGCATACTTCTTCGCTTCATCATAAGAATGTCCAAGATCAGCAGCTGTTCTTTCTGCTGCTGTCGTAACCGTTTCAATCGTAGCTTGAAGTTCTTCAACAGCTCCTGCCTGCTCCGTAGAACCTTCTGCCAGATCCTGTGCTGCACTGGCAAGATTTTCTGAACCTGCAGTAACCTGCTCAGCAGCTTCTTTTACCTGACCGATAACTCCGGAAATCTGTCCATTCATCTCTCTTGCTGAAAGAATCAGCTCTGAGAATTTACCAACATACTTGTCTTCATTTTCTGTATGAACGGCAAGATTTCCTTTCGCCATCTCAGCAAAGAGATAACTCATATCTTCAATGATCAGGTTGATGTTACTTGCCATACCACCGGCTACCTTGATCATATGTTCAATTTCATCACCAGTTGTTGCTTCTGGGAATGGGCTTTCCAGATCACCCTCTGCAAAAGCCTTCAAACGTTCTTCCAATTCGCCAATTGGACCAGCAATGCTCTTTGCCATCTTCTTTCCTTTGCGTAATGACAAAATAGAAGAAACAACGACAAGGATAACAATCAATCCAAAGCATGCAATTGCTAAATTGGTAAGATCACGCTCTGCCTGCTCACCTTTTGAAACGTTAACATCCATCAGCGATACAAAATCATTGTAGATCTTGTCATACATCGGATTAAGATTTTCCAATAACTGTTTCTGAGCCTGCTTACTAAGCTCTGCATCTGTCGTAGCACCACGCTCCAAGATCGAGTTGCTCAGCTCCCAATAACCCGTAAAATCGTCAGTAAGCTTTTCATATGCTTCTTTACCGGCTTTTGTTGCCATATGATCTTCAATCTCTGCTATGTAGTTGATGCACTTTTCTTTCCTATCTTCATAGTCTTTCTGTGCATCTTCAATATTCGCTTCTTCACGATAACCGATCGTTCCCAGCAGATAGCTTCGTGCTTCAGCAAATGTCGTCATAGCCTTTCCGATATCACCCTGTGCAAATCCATAATTGGTCAGCGCGTTGTCATATCGATTAACCATAATTCCCATAGCAAGCAACGCTACTGCTGCTGCAATGTAAGATGCAACAAGGATACGGGCATAACTGAAAGTCATTTTCTTTTGAATACTTTTTTTGACAACCTGCTTTGCCGTCTTAATATCCTGCTGGATATCCTTTTTAATGTCTTTCGTCTTCTTGAATTTCTTCATACTCTTACGCTCCTTCGTGGTACATTTTTCTTAGCTTGAACCATCGTATAGTCTTACAAATTATTTTACTTTATATTTTGTAAAAAATCAAGAATCATAAGTATGAAAATCTTGCGTCATTGTGTCTATCATGATAATATAATTATAAATATTTCATATGAAAAATAAAAACTACATATGGAGGAGATCAATATGAATATTGTTTGTTTAGACTTAGAAGGCGTTTTAGTTCCCGAAATCTGGATCGCATTTGCGGAAGCAAGTGGCATTCCTGAATTGAAAAAGACAACCCGGGATGAGCCTGATTATGATAAATTGATGACCTGGCGTCTTGGCGTTTTAAAAGAACACGGCCTTGGTTTAAAAGAAATTCAGGAAACCATCGCTACGATCGATCCGATTCCCGGGGCAAAAGAATTTTTAGATGAGCTTCGCTCTCTTACACAGGTTATCATTATCAGCGATACTTTTGAACAATTTGCTAAGCCACTCATGAAAAAACTTGGCTGGCCAACAATTTTCTGTAATTCACTGGAAGTAGCCGAAAATGGCGATATTACCGGATTCCGTATGAGATGCGAGAAATCCAAATATACAACCGTAAAAGCATTGCAATCCATCGGCTATGATACCATTGCCAGCGGAGACAGCTACAATGATCTTGGTATGATCAAAGCAAGCAAAGCCGGATTTTTATTCAAAAGCCCGGATTCCATCAAAGCAGAGAATCCGGAATTAGAAGCATTTGATGAATACAATGATCTGCTTGCTGCTATTAAAAAAGCATTATAAGTGTAACAAATACTCCATCCGACTCGAGGACGGGTGATGCTGACGCCTAACAAATACTCCATCCGATTCGAGGACAGGTGATGCTGACGCATCAAGTCCTCGAGCTGGATGGAGTATTTTTTTTCACTTCTGCAGCACCAGATTTCTTCTATC
>CAKREC010000030.1 GCA_934316925.1 uncultured Eubacterium sp. | reverse complement strand
GATCCTCACCTGCGGGGTGCTGGAGTATCTGGATGTGACCTCTTCCCTGATGTTTGTGTCGGACCGCACAAATGGCGACCTGATGAGTTCGGTGCTGCAATACTATACCATGCGGGACGGACTGCTGTCCGTGGCTGCGCTCTGTATCATGACACTGGCGGGGACAACACTGTATGCACAGGATTATGAGGAAAATGCCGTATATATGCGGATCCAGCGCATGGGAAAGTCCGGGTATGTGGGAGCGAGGATGCTCCAGACCGTTGTGAGTGCTTTTGTCTGCGGCGTGGCGGCATTTCTATTGTGTCTCATCCTGACAGCTGTGACATACCGGCTGCCGGTACTGACATGGGGGAGTGATGCCGAGCCGTATACCATGGAGTCACTTCTGGCGGCAGGCCATACGGCAGCATATCTGGTGGTCAAATGCCTCCAGGTGGGATATAAGTATCTTTATTACGGGGTAGTTACCCTGGGGATCTCTTTCTTTGTGCCGAAACGGAAAGTGGTGATCGCTGTGCCGGTGATCCTGTGGTATATGAACCAGTATGTCCTGAGCGGGATACCCGGTATCCCTGCTTTTATATGCCCGTCGATCATATTTGCGGATGGAACTAGTATTTCGGAGATATTGAAAGTATCTCCTTTAGCAGGTACCCTGATCCTGACGGGAATGCAGATCTGCCTGGTACTGGCGGTCAGCATTCTATTTTATGTACGGATCCGGAATCAGGGGATCTTTGGAGGTGAGAGCGAATGAAAAAGAAGATCCGGCAGAGCTGGAACGTGGCGCGGTATGAAACCAAACTGACCGTGCTTTCCTCAAAGTTTGTCCTGCTGTCTGTCTTATCGTTTATCGTGATGAGTTTTTCGGCGGATCCCGTCCGGCGGTTTGCTGCGGAATACGGGGTGGCGCTGTCGCCGGGGATCCTGCCGTTTTATCTGGCAGACGCGCGGTATGGCAACATCATGTTCTTTTTCCTCATCCTTTTGTTCAGTGACATGCCGATGAAACAGAAAGGACAGAACCAGGTGCTGCAGCGGTGCGGACTGGGATGCTTTGGGATGGGACAGCTCTTGTCGATGGCAGCGGTGTCCCTGGTGTTTGTGGTCGAACAGATCCTGTTTTCGATCCTGGTGTGTATCCCGGATCTGACCTTCCGCGGCTGGGGCAAAGTGTGGGGATCGATCGTGGATAACATATTTTATGAAGCCGGTTATACGGTCTCGTTTGCAGTACCGGCGGCTGTCCTGCGGGATTATACCCTGCCGGAAGCCCTGCTGCAGAGTGCCCTTACTTTTTTCCTGACCGGTGTGTGCTATGGCCTGTTCATCTTTCTGCTGAACGGGGTATGTAAAAACCGGGTGGGAGTGAGTGTTATGGCGGTATGGTCCGTGTGCTGGATCTTTCTGCGGGTATGGCCGGGCAAAGTGACGGAGAAGGTCATGCGCTTTGCTCCGCAGAGTTTAAATGACTTATCGCTGCATGGCAAAGGTTATGGAAGGGTGGCAGTGGTACTTCTGCTTGCCGCCATCATGGTCCTGACGATCGCGGACTATGTGCTGATCAAAAAGAGGAAGCTGTCGCTGGTGAAATGAGAAAAAAGATAAAGATGCGGAAGCAGATGGGAAGAATTCAGGAGGGAAACGATGCTGGAAGTAACGGATGTATCAAAATCATTTAAAAAAGAGAAGATACTGGATCATGTGAGTTTCCGGGTGGAGACCGGGGAGATCGCAGGAATCATTGGAAGAAACGGAAGCGGTAAGACGGTGCTGTTTAAGATCGTGTGTGGGTTTTATACGGCAGATGCGGGGAGTGTTTCGATCGACGGGAAATATCTGGGGAAAGATATGGAGGTACCGGAGAACATCGGAAGTATCATTGAGACGCCGGGGTTTTTAAACAGCTACCCGGCGTACCGCAATCTGAAGTTTCTTGCGGATATCCGCGGGGTGGCAAAAAAAGAAGAGATCCTGCGGGCGATCCGGACGGTAGGGCTGGACCCGGCAAACCGGAAAAAGGTAGGGAAGTATTCCCTTGGGATGAGGCAGCGACTGGGACTGGCGCAGGCGATCATGGAGGATCCGGACATCCTGGTTTTGGATGAACCGATGAATGGACTGGATAATAAGGGAGTAGAGGATATGAGACAGCTGCTGCTGGGATTAAAAGAGCAGGGGAAGACGATCCTGCTTGCCAGTCATAACCGGGAAGACATCGAGGTCTTGTGCGACAAGGTATATGAGATGGATCATGGTGTGCTGACGGAGAAAAAAGATGAGCGCGCGTTTGTGGCACCACAGGATTATCTGAATTCAGAGTATCATGTTGAATTTTGATCAAGATCAGGAGTGAAACAGGGAGTGGAAAGCATGTCATGTCGGACATGGATGAACGGACAGAAAATATTCAATTCTAATGGTTGAAATCTGAAAAACACTATGTTACAATAATTAGTACTGAAATTAGCTGGATATTCTGGCGGAACGGAGGAAACACCATGAAAAGAATTAAGACTTTGACAACAAAGAACTTGAAAGACACGATGAAAAAAGGTGGATGTGGCGAGTGCCAGACATCATGTCAGTCTGCATGCAAGACTTCCTGTACAGTAGGAAATCAGAGCTGTGAGCAGAAATAATTGAAGCAAAAAACAAAAAAGCAGAGAGAGGACTGGTCGGGCAACTGATCTAGTCCTCGCTCCATGTTATAGAGATTTTTGGGCGAGGCCCTTGGAGGAACCATGGTACATCAGTATAAAAATAATGGATACAATATAGTTTTGGACGTGAATTCCGGATCCGTTCATGTGGTAGATGATGTTGTGTACGACACACTGGAGCTTTTGAAGAAGGAAGAAGCAAAACGTCATGACAAGGCGGTGCAGGATGCGATTGCTGCTGAGATCATGGACAAGTATACAGAAGTTACAAAAGAAGATATGGAAGATGTATTTTCTGATCTGGGAGAACTCGAAGAAAATGGAACGCTGTTTGCCGAGGATACCTATAAAGAAGGCGTGATTGATTTCAAAAAGCGCAAAACGGTTGTAAAGGCATTGTGCCTTCATATTGCACATGACTGCAACCTGGCATGCCGTTATTGTTTTGCCGGAGAAGGCGAGTATAAAGGCGATCGTTCTTTGATGAGCTATGAAGTAGGGAAAAAGGCACTTGACTTTTTAGTAGCCAATTCCGGAAGCCGGCGCAATCTTGAAGTGGACTTTTTTGGTGGAGAGCCACTCATGAATTTCAAAGTAGTAAAACAGCTGGTTGCTTACGGAAGAGAACTCGAAAAAACGCACGATAAACATTTTCGTTTTACGCTTACGACCAATGGTGTTTTGCTGAATGATGACATTATTGAGTTTGCCAACAAGGAAATGGACAACATTGTATTAAGCGTAGATGGAAGAAAAGAAGTTCATGATTATATGCGTCCTTGCAAAAACGGTGCAGGAAGCTATGATCTGATCATTGATAAATTCAAAAAAGTAGCAGAATCCAGAAAACAGACAAAGTATTATGTAAGAGGAACATTTACACACAACAATCTGGATTTTGTAAAAGATGTTCTGAGTCTGGCAGATGAGGGATTTGAGCAGATCTCAGTCGAACCGGTTGTGGCAGATCCGTCAGAGCCATATGCGATCAAAGAAGAAGATATTCCACAGATCTGTGAGGGCTACGATGAACTGGCTAAGGAGATGCTGAAACGGGAAGCCGAAGGAAGAGGTTTCAATTTCTTCCATTATATGATCGACCTTACCGGCGGCCCATGTGTTTACAAACGATTATCTGGTTGCGGATCCGGAACGGAGTATTTGGCGGTGACCCCTTGGGGAGATCTGTATCCATGCCATCAGTTCGTTGGAGAAGAGCAGTTCTGCCTGGGCAATGTAGACGATGGCATTGTGAAGCAGGATATGGTGGATGAGTTTAAATTATGCAATGTGTATGCCAAGAAAGAATGTCAGAATTGCTTTGCCAGATTTTATTGCAGCGGCGGTTGTGCAGCGAATGCGTATCATTGTCACAATGACATTAATCAGCCATATGAGATCGGTTGTGAACTCCAGCGTAAGCGCGTTGAGTGTGCGATCATGTTGAAAGCAGCGCGGGAACTGTAAAAAAGGATTTGAAATATTTGAAAATGTGTTTATAATAGATTATGTATAAGTGAACTTGGGAATAATTACAGGAGATTGAGAAAGGAGATTTATCGTGGCTTTTGATATTGGTATAGATTTAGGAACAGCTAGTATTTTGGTATATGTAAAGGGAAAAGGGGTTGTTCTGAAAGAGCCTAGTGTTGTGGCTTTTGACCGTGACACCAATCGAATCAAAGCAATTGGAGAAGAGGCCAGATTGATGCTTGGCCGTACTCCGGGCAATATTGTAGCAGTTCGTCCATTGCGTCAGGGTGTGATCTCAGATTATACCGTGACAGAAAAGATGTTGAAATATTTTATTCAGAAAGCAGTTGGCAAACAGAGATTTCGTAAGCCACTTATCAGTATCTGTGTACCTAGCCAGGTTACTGAGGTAGAGAGAAAAGCCGTAGAAGATGCTGCTTTTCAGGCGGGAGCCCGTGATGTAAAGATCATTGAGGAGCCGATCGCAGCAGCGATCGGAGCTGGTATTGATATTGCGCGTCCATGCGGCAATATGATCGTAGATATCGGTGGTGGTACTTCGGATATTGCCGTGATCTCTCTTGGCGGCACGGTTGTTAGTACATCCATCAAGATCGCCGGGGATGATTTTGATGACGCGATCGTACGTTATATGCGTAAAAAGCACAATCTGCTGATCGGTGAGAGAACCGCTGAGGACATCAAGATCCGTATTGGTTCTGCATATCCACGTCCAGAGAGTGTTTCGATCGATGTTCGCGGACGAAATCTTGTTACCGGTCTGCCAAAGACGATGACCGTTACTTCGGAAGAGACCGAAGAGGCGCTCAAGGATACGACATCTCAGATCGTAGACGCAGTACACAATGTTCTGGAGAAGACTCCACCGGAACTGGCTGCCGATATTGCAGATCGTGGTATTGTTCTTACCGGAGGCGGAAGTCTGTTGTATGGTCTGGAAGAGTTGATCGAGCATCACACCGGCATTACGACGATGACAGCAGAAGAGCCGATGACAGCAGTTGCGATCGGTACCGGAAAGTATGTTGAGTTCCTTGGAGGAAATTCAGGAGAAGACGCATAAAAAGAGAAAAAGGATCAGCAGGAATTTGTTTATCCTGCTGATTTTAGAATGGAGGTTTGCATGCTAAGAGGTCTTTATACTGCCTGGACAGGGATGTCCAACGAGCAGAAACGGTTGGATGTTATTTCCAACAACATGGCCAACTCAGATACCATTGGTTACAAGGACGAGAGGGTTTCCAGTCAGGCCTTTGACCAGGTATTGGCAATTAAAGTACGAGACGGATCTCAAGCATATCATAATCAAGCGATTGGCCACCTTAGTCTTGGTGTGAAGGTGGGAGAAGTGTATACGGATTATTCACAGGGCTCTGTGAGAGAGACGGGAAATACCTTTGATCTCGCGTTGAGCGGCAAGGGATTTTTCACGGTAAATGTTACCGATAAAAATGGGGACACGCATACCCGATACACAAGAAATGGCCAGTTTCAGCTTACAAAAGACGGAGTCCTTACCGATGCCGATGGCAATCGGATCCAGGGACAGGCAGGAGATATTGTGATCAATCCTTCTGCTAAAAATGTCACCATATCTGCGGATGGTACGATCACAGCAGATGGAACGGTTGTAGATACTTTGAAGATTGTTGATTTTGAGGACTACGACTATCTGAAAAAATACGGTGACACGATGTATGAACCAGTGGATGGAGCCACTACGATTGATGCGAGCACGGAAGTTCTGCAGGGATACACGGAACAATCCAATGTAAATGTTGTCAAGGAAATGGTCGATATGATTACTATAACGAGGGCTTATGAAGCCAATCAGAAAGTGATCCGTTCCTATGATTCCATGTTGGATAGTGCAGTGAATCAGGTTGGACGGTTGAATAGTTAGAACCGGACAAGGTTAGTTAGTAGTTTAGGAGGTGGCGCCATATGATGCGTTCATTGTGGACAGCAGCAAGCGGTATGATCGGACAGCAGACCAATCTGGATACCATTGCCAACAATTTGTCCAATATTGATACAACGGGATATAAAACCCAGACAGCAAATTTTAAGACTTTGATCTATCAGAATTTACAGAAAAATGCTTATACGTCCACCGGAGAAGTCAAACCGGTAGGCGCTCAGGTAGGACTGGGAACCAGAGTAGGTTCGATCAGTTCTGATTTTACGCAGGGAGCATTAAATGCGTCCAGTGGAGAATTTGATTATGCCATTCAGGGCGACGGATTCTTTATGGTTCGACTGGGAGACGGCACGACAGCATACACCAGAAATGGTCATTTCAATGTGTCAGTGACAACAACAGGACTGGCGATGACAGACAGCAGTGGAAATCCGGTACTGGATACACAGGGCAATCCGATCACGCTGCCATCGACATATCGTTCTTCCAAGTTGGGTGTGGATCAGTATGGCAATCTTACTTATCCGGATGCTAACAACAATCAGCAGAATATCGGGATCCAGATCGGACTCGCATATTTTCCAAATGCCGGCGGCCTTGACAAAGCTTCCAATTCCAACTATCTGGAATCCGAGGCGTCAGGAGCAGCGACGATCTATACCGCCGATCAGCTGAGTTCCAAGATCGTATCCGGTTATCTGGAAAGTTCCAATGTGCAGGCGGCGGACGAGATGGTAAATATGATCGTAGCCCAGCGTGCGTATGAAATGAACTCCAAGGCGATCACGGCATCGGATGAGATGTTGCAGCAGGCAAACAATTTACGTTCATAAGGAGGAGATGACAGATGTCCCTTTCGATTGATAATACATATTTTACCAACTATGCGACGAGCGCCAGCGATGTCAGCGCGGATAAAGTAAGCGGTTCGATCCAGAATGCAAGCACGGATGATGAGATGATGGATGCGTGCAAAGAATTTGAAGCATATATGGTACAGCAGATGTTCAAAAATATGCAGGAAGCAGCCAAGATCTTTTCGGATGATGAAGATGACGACAGCAATGATTATGTTGATATGTTTTCGGACAATTATCTCCAGACGATTTCAGAAAATATGGTCAACAGCGGTCAGGGAATCGGACTTGCAGAGCAGTTATACAATTCGATGGTAAGAAATTCCGGAAGCACTTCTGTTACGACAGAGCAGGCAGCGGCTTCGGGAAGCGGCACTTCGGACAGTGCAGCGGATTAAACGATATATAGATCGATTCAACAGGCGAAGGCTTATGGCTTCGCCTGTTTTGGTACATAGGACGAAAAATGCCTGCATGAAATGACGGAAAGAATGAGGATAAGATGGAAGAGCGAAAAGGGTATGTTTCCCACATTATATTTCGAAATGTGGAGAATGGATATACAGTATTTGAATTAGAGACAAAGGACGGGGACACAGAGACCTGCGTGGGAACATTTCCGTTCATCAATGAGGGTGAGTATGTGGCACTGCAAGGGGAACTGGTCAATCACCCGATCTATATGGAACAGCTCAAGGTGTCTTCGTATCAGATACAGGAACCAGATGATGAAGTTGCGATGCTGCGCTATCTCTCATCAGGCGCGATCGCCGGAATCCGTGGGGGACTTGCAAACCGCATCATCAAAAAATTTGGCGACAAAACCTTTGAGATCATTGAAAAGGAACCGGAGCGTCTTGCTGAGGTGAAGGGGATCAGCGAAAAGAAAGCGATGGCGATCTCACTGCAGTTTGAAGAAAAACGTGAGATGCGTGCAGCGACGATCTTTTTGCAGAAATATGGAATTTCCAATCAGCTCGCGGTAAAGATTTACAAGGCATACGGTATGGAGATGTACCAGATCGTGGAAAACAATCCTTATAAATTGGCAGAGGACATTGCCGGCGTCGGTTTTAAAGTGGCAGATGAGATCGCAAGGAAGAGCGGGCTGCCACTGGATTCGGCAAAGCGGATCCGAGCGGGCGTTTTGTATGTCTTGCAGGTCGGGACCAATGGTGGATATGTGTATATGCCGGAGGCGCTTGTGATGAAGTACGCGGTGGCGTGGCTGCAGGTATCACTGGAACAGATTGAGATGGTACTGGAGGATATGGAATCGGACAAAACGGTCATTGTCACAAAGGATAGAAATGTTTATCTGCCATCTTTGTACTATGCGGAGCTGAACTGTGCGCGGATGCTGTGGGATCTGAATATTTCGCTGGGGCGTCGGGATGATCTTGATTTTGTGATCGATGGGATTGAAAAACAGGAAAATATTTCGCTGGATGAACAGCAGAAGCTTGCGGTAAAAGAAGCGATGACAAGCGGACTTTTGGTGATCACCGGTGGCCCCGGTACGGGAAAGACGACAACGATCAATGCGATTATCCGGGGGCTTCAGCAGGAAGGACAGAATATTTTGCTGGCAGCACCAACCGGACGTGCGGCGAAGCGGATGTCAGAAGCGACCGGTTGTGAGGCGCAGACGATCCACCGTCTGCTGGAATACAATGGAGCGGGTGCGGAAGGCGAGTTTTCGGAAGAATCCACAAACGACAATAAAGAGCTGTTTGGGCGAAATGAATGGAATCCGCTGGAGGCAGATATTTTGATCGTCGATGAGATGTCGATGGTGGATGTATTTTTGTTCCATAATCTTTTGAAGGCGGTTTCGATCGGAACGCGCCTTATCCTGGTAGGGGATGTAAACCAGCTGCCCAGTGTTGGACCGGGAAATGTCTTGAAAGACATTATTTCTTCCAACTGTTTTAATGTCGTGAAATTGTCTCACATTTTCCGGCAGGCATCGGAAAGTGATATTATTGTAAATGCGCATCATATTCATGCGGGAGAACGGATCGATCTGGACAACAACAGCAAGGATTTCTTCTGTCTTAAGACCAAAGAGACGCGTGTGATCCTGGCACTTATGTTACAGATGGTGCGCGAGAAAATGCCAAAGTATACCCATTGTACCTCTTACGATGTGCAGGTGCTGACGCCGATGAAAAAAGGCGAACTTGGCGTATACCGCTGCAATGAGATCCTGCAAAAATATCTCAATCCGGAAGAACCCGGGAAAAATCAGGTGGAAAGTCATGGCGTTCTTTTCCGGGAGGGGGATAAGGTCATGCAGATGAAGAATAATTATCAGCTCCGATGGGAGATCCGCGGTTATCAGCATATGCTGATCGAAGAGGGAACCGGCGTGTTCAATGGAGACTGCGGGATCATTACAGAGATTGATTCCTTTAATAAAGAGATCACGGTCCGGTTCGAAGATGAAAAATATGTTACATATCCGCAGGGGAACTGGGATGAACTGGATCTTGCGTACGCGATCACGATCCACAAATCACAGGGAAGTGAATACCCGGCCGTTGTTCTGCCGCTGCTGACCGGCCCGAAGCCATTGATGAATCGAAATATTTTATATACAGCAGTTACAAGAGGAAAACAATGTGTTACAATTATAGGAGATCCGGCTACGGTAGAAGCAATGATCCAGAATAAATCGGAGCAGATGAGGTATTCATCGCTTTCGCAGCGGATTATTGAGATCATGGAGAGCAATCGGGAATTTGCGTAGGGACAACAGGGGGAGTTATGGGAATTTTGCAGTTACTATATCCGTCCAAATGTATTTTTTGCAGACGGGCTTTGGACAGACAGGAAAAGCATATCTGTAAGGCGTGCGAAAAGACGATACCGTGGGTGCGAGGGCCGGTCTGCCTTCATTGTGGCAAGCCGGTTGCCGGAGAGGAACAGGCGTATTGCATGGATTGTTCCTTGAAAGATTCTTTTCTCACATCCGGACGGGCGGTATTTGTATATGACGATGCGATGCGGGAAGCAGTTGCAGAGTTTAAATATGCAGGGGATCTTGAGCTTGGCGGCTATTTTGCACAGATCATGGCAGAGAAGCTTGCTCCCTGGCTGGATCGGTGGGAGATCGATGGAATTGTACCCGTGCCGCTGCATCGAAGCAAGATACGTTTTCGCGGATTCAATCAGGCGGCGGTGCTGGCAGAGAAGATCGGAGCAAAGGCTCATGTCCCGGTATACGAAGAGGGACTGATCCGGTGCCGGAATACCAGACCACAAAAAGGCCTTAGCAACAAAGAACGAAGTTCCAACGTTGGGAACGCATTTGCATTTGGAAATCTGCCGGCTGTTCACAAAGTGCTGCTGGTGGACGATATATATACTACAGGTGAGACATTGGAAGCCTGTGGAAAGATGTTAAAGAAACACGGAGTGGAGAAAATATTCTTTGCCTGCTTGTGCATTGGCAAAGATTTTTGATCCGGACCTGCCGCCGGGCGGGGGCAAGGATCGATACAATACAAGGAGGTTTACATTATGGAAATACTATCATGCAAAGGCTGTGGCCGGTTATTCAACTATATTCGTGGGGAGCGATTGTGCGATGGTTGCAAGAAGAAATTAGAGGACAAATTTGTTGTTGTTAAAAAATATGTAAGAGAGAATCCGACCGCGGATATCAAAGATATTGCGAAAGACAATGAGGTGAGTATTTCGCAATTGAATCGCTGGATCCGTGAAGAGCGGCTGACATTTTCGGAGGATTCGCCGATCGGATTACCATGTGAGCGATGTGGAACGACGATCAAGACCGGTCGTTTCTGTGATGCATGTAAAAATTCTCTGCAGAATGATTTTAAAGAAGCTGCCGGTCTGAATCGAAGTGCTGCTCCGCAGAGCAGTACGCGAAAGAGTACAAACAGCCGTATGAGATTTTTAGATCAGTAAGATGTGTAAAAAAGGGATTCGCCTATTTGAGGCGGATCCCTTCTTCTGTAATATCGATTTTATTTTGTTTCATCAGGCGCCCGATCGCACGCTTGAAAGCGGCTTTGCTGATCTGGAATTCCCGCTTGATGATCTCAGGGGAGGTCTTGTCGTGAAACGGCAAAAATCCGCCGGACATCTCAAGACGCTCCAGTATCTTCTCCGCATCGACACCCATTTGGACTTTTACTTTTTCCTGAAGGCTCAGCGTCAGTTTTCCATCTTCGGTAACTTCTTTTACGCGGGCTGTGATCGTGTCGCCCACATGAAAGACACGGCTCATCTCGTTGTGAGGGATCAAGGCGGAATACTGATCCTCGACGGCAACGAAAACGCCAAAAGAATCGGTAATCTCGTAAACACGTCCGGTCACGTGGTCGCCTTTTTGATAAGGACTGTCTGTGGAAAGGTAATCGTAAACACGCATCGTTGCACACAGGCGATCGCTTTTATCGGTGTAGAGTGCAACTAAGATCGTATCGCCGGTCTTGACCCGGTGTGTCTGCTCTTTGAAAGGAAGGAACAGATCTTTTGCCAGTCCCCAGTTCAGAAAGGCACCGATATTTGTCACGTCACTGACTGTAAGTGCGGCAACTTCGTGGAGTGCGATCGGCGGGATCGTTGTGGTAGCGATCAGACGGTCTTCCGAATCTTTATAGATGAATACCGGGATCATATCTTCGATGTGGCAATGCTGCGGAACCTGATTGTTTGGCAGCAACACCTGAAAGTCATTGTCTCCCTCGTAGCCCAGATAAACGCCAAATTTGGATTTTGATTTTATTGGTAAAGAAACTTTTGTACCTAAAAGTTTTTGTTCAGTGGTCATATTTCCTCCATTAAATTACATTGTAATAAACTTCTTATCCAGTATACTATTGTTTTTCAAAAAAAACTAGTGAAATCTTTCTACAGTTGGAGTATACTTGTGGGTGGAATTTATTTTATTCACAGAAAAGATCAAAAAGACGTGTGATGACAGACGCTTAGATATGGAGGTAACAATGAAGAAGATTATTCAGACAGACAAGGCACCGGCAGCGATCGGACCTTATTCACAGGCAATTGAAGTAAATGGTTTTGTTTTTACATCGGGTGTGATCCCAATCGTTCCGGCTACCGGTGAGATTGTAGAAGGCGGTATTGAAGAACAGGCAGAGCAGGCAATCTCCAATCTGGCTGCGCTGATCCAAGAATCCGGAGCGGATATTGAGAATACGATCAAAACGGTTGTATTTATTAAAAACATGGATGATTTTGGAAAAATCAATGAGATCTATGCCAAATATTTTAAAGAGAATTGTCCGGCACGCTCCTGCGTAGAGGTAGCCAGACTGCCGAAAGATGTTTTGATCGAGATCGAAGCAATTGTTGAAAAAGGGTGAGAACGCCCGTTAAATACTGTTGACAGACCCCAGGAATATTGCTATACTGAAATAAATTGTTAATAATTTTGTAACATTTGGAAAAAGATAGTGGTATAAACCAATATTGGAGGTATATATATGAAAGGCAAACGAATCGTCAAACTGGCGTTATGCACTGGTTTAGTGGTGTCATTTGGCGTATTTGGATATTGTGTAAAAGTACGAGGTACTACGATGGGCAGCGAGACAGAACTTGCCGGCATGTCGTACACATTAGATCAGTATTGTTCCGTACAGTCCGGAGCGGCACAGGCCAATCCGGAAGCGATTGTTGCTTTTAATGACAGCACGGACACAACAAATACAACACAGAACACGCAGACGAATGTCAGCGGTACCGCAGTAGATGAGACTGCTGCGACACCAGCACCTACTGAGGCGGCGACTGCGACTGCTACACCGAAACCGGAATCTGAGTATGCCAATGTTGGTATATCGATTGCGGCGGATTATGTTAATATCCGAAAGAAACCAAATACCGACGCGGAGATCGTAGGAAAGCTGTACCGCGGAAGTGCGGCGACGATCGCCAAGACAGAAGGCGACTGGGTTTATATCAAATCCGGTTCCGTATCCGGTTATATTATGAAGGATTACCTTGCGATCGGTTATAGTGCAGAAAAGCTGATCGATGAATTTGGTACAAAATATGCAACGGTCACAACCGAGACGTTGAAGGTTCGTGAAGAGAAGAACACAGACTGTACGGTTGTTACATTGATCCCGGAAGATGAAACCTATGAAGTTCTCAAAGAAGAATCAGACTGGGTGAAGATCCGTGTCGATGGAGATACGACCGGTTATGTAGCGAAAGAGTATGTAAAGATCTCGGTACAGTTTAAAAAGGCTGTTTCCATTGAAGAAGAACGAGAAGAAGAACGAAGAAAAGCGGCAGCAGCGGCAGCTGAACGGGAAGAACAGAAGCAGGCTACGGTTTCACGCAGTTCGTCGAGTAGTTCCAGCAAGTCCTCCAGCAAGAAGAGCAGCAGCTCCAGTTCTTCCAGTTCCAGCAAATCTTCGAGCAAGAAGAGCAGTTCCAGTCAGTCCTCCAGTAAGAAGAGCAGCAGTTCTGGTTCGGGCGGATCGAGTAAGAAGAGCAGTTCCAGCTCATCCAGCAATGGCGGAGGTGGAGCAGCAGGAAGTTCAAGTTCGGAATCCAGCAATGGCGGAGGCGGAGCAGCAGGAAGTTCCAGCTCCAGTGATGGAGGTGGCGGAAGCGCTCTGGGAAGTGGTGATGGTTCCGCAATAGCTTCTTATGGTTTGAAATTTGTAGGAAATCCATATGTATATGGAGGCACCAGCCTGACGAATGGTACGGACTGTTCCGGATTCACGATGTCGATCTTTAAGAAGTTTGGCATCAGCCTGCCTCGTACGTCTGGTGAGCAGTCCCGCGTAGGTAAAAAGATCAGTGTATCCGAAGCTCGTGCAGGAGATTTGATCTTCTATGCGAAAGGCGGTCATGTAAACCACGTAGCGCTTTGTATTGGCGGTGGACGAGTTGTTCATGCCAGCAATCCAAAGACCGGTATTACGACAAGCAATATGTATTATCGTACACCATATTGTGCGAGACGAATTTTAGATTAATACCCATTTGAGTAGTTTCTTTCAAATGTATGGAAAGAGGGTACCGGGTTCGTTGTAGGGACGAATCTGGTACCCTCTTTTGGTATTGCAGGGATGGTTTTTGCAAACAAACAATAGTTGTCATACAATTCGTTTTTCGAACAAATATACGTCGACATTTGTAGATTCACATTGCCAACAAAGTTATCAACATTGCAAACAGCCAAATTATGGTGATTGTTAGTTATACACAAAGTTATCAACATTGTCAACAAGGGAAGGCTACATTTGTAGCATAAATTACAATAAACTTTCAATTAAAGTAATTGTCATACAATTGCAAGTTTTTATTGCCGAGACGGAGAAATTGTAGTATAATAATCTCACAGGAAACAACACTTCCTGAAACTTATGGGTAAAGGAGCTGAGCATTATGAATTTAGTAATAAGCGGCAGAAATATTGAGATCACAGAAGGGTTACGTTCAGCAGTAGAAGAGAAGATTGGTAAGCTTGAGCGCTACTTCAATCCGGAGACAGAAGTTCATGTTACGATGAGCACCGAGAGAAGTCGTCAGAAGATTGAGATTACCATTCCGATGAAAGGCACTATTATCCGTGCAGAAGAAACAAGTACAGACATGTATGTTTCGATTGACCTTGTAGAAGAGGTGATTGAGAGACAGCTTCGCAAATATAAAAATAAGCTGATAGACAAAGAGCAGAACGCAGCACAGTTGAGCCGGTCATTCATTGAAGAAGATTCCGCAGATGATGAAGAGATTGAGATCATTCGTTCCAAGAAATTTGCGATCAAGCCGATGGATCCGGAAGAAGCGTGTGTACAGATGGAATTGCTGGGACATAACTTCTTTGTATTCCGCAATGCTGACACAGAAGAGGTCAACGTGGTATACAAACGCAAAGGCAATACATATGGTTTGATCGAACCGGAATATTAAAGTTCATAAGTGACAATAGACATGTAGAGGGATTCACGACCTTTTGGGGTCGTGAATCTTTTGCATTTTGGAGTTGAATCCCTTTGTAACAAATGTTAAAATAGTTTGGGATATTAAAAGAAAAACAAAATACATAGAAAGCCGTTTCAGAATGGAGGTAAACATGGCAATATTAAGCAAAGTATTTGGAACGCATAGTCAAAGAGAGGTCAAAAGAATCCTCCCGATTGTAGATAAAATTGAAGCCCTGGAACCGGAGATCCAGAAATTGACGGATGAGCAGTTGCAGGCAAAAACTCCGGAGTTTAAAGAACGCCTCGCAAAAGGCGAGACGTTAGATGATATTTTACCGGAAGCTTATGCGGTTGTTCGTGAAGCTTCCAAGAGAACGATTGGTCTGCGTCATTTCCGTGTGCAGCTGATCGGTGGTGTTATCCTGCATCAGGGACGCATTACAGAGATGCGTACCGGTGAAGGTAAGACATTGGTTTCTACGCTTCCGGCCTACCTGAATGCACTGGAAGGAAAAGGCGTACACATTGTTACCGTCAATGATTACCTGGCAAAACGTGATGCTGAGTGGATGGGACAGATTCATCAGTTCTTAGGCCTTACTGTAGGTGTTATCCTTGGAGGCATGGACAATGATGAAAGACGTGCCGCATACAACTGCGACATCACATATGCAACGAACAATGAACTTGGATTTGATTATCTTCGTGATAACATGGTTATTTATAAAGAGCAGCTGGTACAGAGAGATCTGCATTATGCGATCGTCGATGAGGTTGACTCGGTATTGATCGATGAGGCGAGAACCCCTCTTATTATTTCCGGTTCCAGTGGAAAGTCTACCAAGATCTATGAGGCGTGCGACAACCTCGTCCGCCAGTTGAAAAAAGGTACAGAAAAAGAACTTTCCAAGATGGATCTTCTGATGAAAGAAGACAGCAATGAAACAGGAGATTATGTTGCCAATGAAAAGGAAAAGACTGTAAACCTTACCGAGCAGGGTGTGAAAAAGGTTGAACGTTTCTTCCACATTGAAAACCTGGCAGATCCGGAGAACCTTGAGATCCAGCACTGTGTAAACCTGTCTCTGAGAGCACATGCGTTGATGCATCTGGACAAGGATTATGTAGTAAAAGATGACCAGGTTCTGATTGTTGATGAGTTTACCGGACGTATTATGCCGGGAAGAAGATATTCAGATGGACTTCATCAGGCAATCGAGGCGAAGGAGCATGTTAAGGTAAATCGCGAGAGCAAGACACTGGCAACGATCACATTCCAGAACTTCTTTAACAAGTATGCGAAAAAATGTGGTATGACCGGTACAGCATTGACTGAGGAAAAAGAGTTCCGTGAGATCTATGGTATGGACGTTGTTGAAGTTCCTACCAATCTTCCGGTACAGCGTATTGACCTTGAGGATGCCGTATATAAGACCAAACGCGAGAAGTTAAATGCGATCGTAGAGGAAGTTGTACGGAGTCATGAAACCGGACAGCCGGTATTGGTTGGTACGATCACCATTGATTCTTCGGAAGAACTTTCACAGATGCTTCGCAAGAGAGGAATTCCACACAATGTGTTGAATGCGAAGTTCCATGAGATGGAGGCAGAGATTGTTGCCAAAGCCGGTGAGAAAGGTGCGGTTACGATCGCGACGAACATGGCCGGTCGTGGTACCGATATTAAACTGGAAGATGGCGTCAAAGAATTGGGTGGTTTGAAGATCATTGGTACTGAGCGTCATGAATCCCGCCGTATTGACAACCAGCTCCGTGGTCGTGCAGGACGACAGGGAGATCCGGGTGAATCCCGTTTTTATATTTCTCTTGAAGATGATCTGATGCGTCTGTTTGGATCGCAGAATCTGATGCAGATGTTCAACTCGCTGGGAATGCCGGAGGGTGAACAGATCCAGCACAAGATGCTCAGCAAAGCGATTGAACGTGCGCAGAAGAAGATCGAGGGCAACAACTACGGAATTCGTAAAAATCTGCTGGAATATGACCAGATCAACAACGAACAGCGTGAGATCATCTACGCAGAGCGTCGTAAGGTACTGGACGGTGACAGCATGCGCGATGAGATGATCGGTATGGTCAACGGCGTGATCGAGACTTACGTTTCTTCTGTCATTGGAGAAGAGTCTATGCCTGAGAATTGGAATCTCAACGAATTGAATGAAATTCTGATCCCGGTCATTCCTGTGAAACCGCTTGTATTTGACAGAGAAAAATTTGAAGGCATGAACAAAAAGATGCTGATCGAAGATCTGGAAGAAGAAGCACTTACTCTTTATGAAGAGAAAGAGGCTCAGTTTGAAGATCCGGAACAGATGCGGGAAGTAGAACGCGTTGTGATCTTGAAAGCGACCGATACACGTTGGATGGATCATATTGATGATATGGATCAGCTTCGCCAGGGCATTGGCCTGCAGGCATTTGCACAGAAAGACCCGGTTGTTCAATACCGTCTGCAGGGCTACGATATGTTCAATGAGATGACAGAGTCGATCCGTGAGGAAGCCGTTCGCATGCTTATGCACATTCGCGTAGAGCAGAAGGTAGAGCGTGAACAGGTGGCAAAAGTGACAGGAACCAATAAAGATGATTCAGTTGCCAAAGGACCTGTTGTGCGCAAAGAAGAAAAAGTAGGAAGAAACGATCCATGCCCATGTGGCAGCGGCAAAAAGTATAAACATTGCTGTGGACGTTAAATCCCGGTCTTGAACCGGATAAAAATAAAGGTGGTGATAAAGTGGTCGAATTAGATAATATTCGAATTGAATTAAGCAGTTATGAAAAACCACTTCTGGAAGTAAGGGATTCACTTTAACTTAGCAGATAAAAAGTTAAGGATTGAAGAACTGGAACGCAACATGGAAGCACCGGATTTTTGGAATGATGCCGAAAAAGCAAGTGCGGACATGAAAGAAGTGAAAAGTTTAAAAGATACGGTACAGAGAGCGGATGCACTCAGCGCAGCCTATGATGATATTATGACATTGATCGAGATGGGCAATGAAGAAGATGACGTTTCTTTGGTACCGGAAGTAGAAGAAGAGTTCAAAGCATTTTTGGATGAGTTTGATAACCTTCGGATCAGCACATTGCTCAAAGGCGAGCATGACAGCGAAAATGCAATTCTTACATTGCATGCAGGAGCAGGCGGTACTGAGAGCTGTGACTGGGCAAGTATGTTGTGCCGCATGTATGAGCGCTGGGCTGACAAACGTGGCTTCACTGTAGAAGTCCTGGATTCGCTGGATGGTGATGAGGCTGGATTGAAATCGGTTACGCTGGAGATTAAGGGCGAGAATGTATATGGCTATCTGAAAAGTGAGCACGGCGTTCATCGTCTGGTACGCATTTCTCCATTCAACGCCGCTGGCAAGAGACAGACATCGTTTGTTTCCTGTGATGTTATGCCGGATATTGAACAGGATATTGACATTGAGATCAACGATGATGATATCCGCATTGACACATACCGATCCAGCGGAGCTGGTGGACAGCATATCAACAAGACGTCCTCTGCGATCCGTATTACACATTTCCCGACCGGTATCGTAGTTCAGTGCCAGAATGAACGTTCACAGCATATGAACAAAGATAAGGCGATGCAGATGCTGAAAGCCAAACTGCTGATCCTTCGTGAACAGGAAAATCTGGCAAAAGAGTCGGATATTCGAGGCGAAGTAAAAGAAATTGGATGGGGCAATCAGATCCGTTCTTATGTAATGCAGCCATATACCATGGTAAAAGATCATCGGACAAATGCTGAGACAGGCAATGTGGCAGCAGTTCTGGATGGCGATATTGACATGTTTATGAATGCCTTTTTGAAATGGATAAACAGTTAAGGAGGAAACATGAAAGAAATCGTAATGTTTTTCTTGAATGGCAAACGATATGGAATTGATGTGAGCAATCTGTTGGGGATTGAGAGGTATTCTGCCTTTGCATCAGCAACTGATCAGCCGGAGTGTGTGGCTGGCGTTGTGGATGTGAGGGAAGAGATGCTTCCGGTCGTTGATCTGGCAAAGATCCTTGCGTCTCCGCTTGGCGAGATTACAGAAGAGACCAGGTATCTGGTTCTGCCTGGGAAGAGCGGAAAGGTTGCATGCGTGGTCGATCAGGTTGGCAGGATCGTGCAGGTTGAGGACGATCAGGTTCAGGAGTTTCCGAAACTGGTATCGACCGATGCGACCGGCTATGTGGACTATGTAGCGAAGGATGCCGGAGGTCTGGTGATCGTTATTCAGCCACAGCATTTACTGGCGGATGACCAATGGCAGCAGGTACAGGATATGTTGAAAAATATGGAGGAAAAAGATGATTAGAATTGCAGTGTTAGGATATGGAACAGTAGGCTCTGGTGTGGTAAAAGTGATCGAGACCAATGCGAAGATCATTGCCAAGAGAGCTGGCCAGGAAGTTGAAGTTAAGTATGTGTTGGATTTGAGAGATTTCCCGGATGATCCGATCCAGAGCAAAGTTGTTCATGATTTCAATGTGATCCTGGAAGACCCGGAAGTTGATATCGTGGTTGAGACGATGGGAGGAACTAAGCCGGCATATGAATTTGTGAAAAAATCACTGAAAGCAGGAAAGAGCGTATGTACTTCCAACAAAGAGCTGGTGGCTGCTTATGGAGCAGAACTGGTTCACATTGCAAAAAATAAAGAAGTCAATTTCTTGTTTGAAGCCAGTGTTGGCGGCGGTATTCCGATCATCCGTCCGCTCAATCAGAGTCTCACCGCAGATAAGATCCTGAAGATCAATGGTATTCTCAATGGTACAACCAACTATATTCTGACTAAGATGGCAAAGGAAGGTTCTGATTTTGCAGAAGTCCTGAAAGAAGCACAGGAACTGGGATACGCAGAAAAAGATCCGACTGCCGATGTGGAAGGATACGATGCCTGCCGTAAAATTGCGATTTTAACCTCTTTGGCATATGGCCAGCAGGTGGATTACGAGGACATTTACACCGAAGGAATCACAAAGATCACAGCGGAAGATTTTAAGTATGCAAAGGCTTTGGGTGCCGTGATCAAAATTTTTGGATCAAGCAGAAAAGAAGGCGACAAGCTTTATGCCATGGTAGCACCACAGATGATCCGCAATGACAATCCGCTGTACAGCGTTGATGATGTATTCAATGCGATCTGTGTTACCGGTAACATGCTTGGCGACGTTATGTTTTACGGAAAAGGAGCTGGTAAAGAAGCTACCGCCAGCGCCGTTGTATCGGATGTTGTAGATGCTGTGAAACATATGAATGTTAATGTTATGACGATCTGGGATGATGAAAAACAGACGATAGCACCGATGGATGAGATGGAAAATCGATTCTTTGTGCGTACTGGCAAGGAAGACGCGGCAAAGGTCAAAGAAATCTTTGGTGATGTAGACATTTTGTCAGATGTTGTAGATGGTGAAGTCGGTTTTGTCACCGATGTTATGACAGAAAAAGCATTCCATGATGCGATTGCCGGTCTGACAAACTTTATCACCAGAATTCGTGTAGGATTCTAGCAGGTCTTTTGGGGGAGGTATTCTATGTTTATTACGCAGGGGCAGATGCTGGCGATGATTTTTGCCTTTTTGTTTCCGGCGATCTGT
Source organism: uncultured Eubacterium sp. (assembly GCA_934316925.1). Lineage (GTDB taxonomy): Bacteria > Bacillota > Clostridia > Lachnospirales > Lachnospiraceae > Eubacterium_F. The sequence continues at coordinate 4,306 of CAKREC010000030.1, read as the reverse complement.
AGTGTGGCATTGTTTGTATATTTACATCGCAAGATGCACACGGATCACGCGGGACTTGGCGGGGCTGCAGCATATGGATTTGCCGGTTATGTATGGCAGGAAATTCTATATATGCTATGTCTTGTGCTGATGACAAAGTTTTCCTGGTTTGAAAATCTGAATGAAAATCTGTATCTTCTGGTTTCTCTTTTGTATGCGCTTTTGAGTGCGCTGTTTGTTGCATTTGGAATGTATTGGATCATTCAAAAGATAAAAGCAAAGACGGAAGAAGCGGACAAATATTTATGGCGCGTTTGTGCTGTTGGCATTGGGTTTTCGGCAGGAAATATTGGATGGAATCTTCTGGTTCCTTATTGTTCCAGCTTGTATTATGCTGCAAGGATCAATACCGGAATTTTTTACGGATCACAATCCCTGGCGGAGTCTGTGGCGAGCAGTTCGGTTTCGGGAATGATGTTAGACGGATTAAAAGGGGCATGGATGCTGCTGATCTATGTGGGTCTGGCATTGATCATGGGTATATACATGAAAGAAAAACCGAAAGCTTCGGCGGTGATCGGTGTGCTTGTGCCGTTCGGTATCAGCATTGTAAATGCGCTGGTAGGATATTTCGGCCGTGGCACGACAGTGGCGCAGGTTGTGATTCAGATCTTTTTGGTTTTGCTGGCGGCGATAGGAAGCTACCTGGTATGGATAAGACTGCTTCGTAAGAAATCATAAAATAGAACAAATAAAAACTTCAGATCAAACAGAAACAAAGAATGTTTTTGAATGATCTGAAGTTTTTTATTTGCAAAAAATAATCTGAAATTATTTAGAAACGTTGTTGATAACGCTTATGATCTGCTGTGGTTCAAATGGCTTTTGAATAAATTCATTGGCACCAAGCTTGATCGCTTCTACCATCTTTTCTTTCTGACCGGCAGCGGTAACCATGATCACGGTAGCGTCGCTGTCTAAGGTCATGATCTTGTCAAGGGCAGCTAAGCCGTCCAATACTGGCATGGTAATATCCAATGTAACAATGTCCGGACGGAGTTCAATATACTTTTCATATCCGATCTGTCCGTTCTCTGCTTCACCAACAACTTCATGTCCGTTCTCTGTCAGAATATTGCGAAGGATACGGCGGGAAGTGCGGGAGTCGTCAACGATAAGAATTTTTGCCATGGTGTTTTCCTCCTATTTCCCAATTTTAATGATCAAGTCTGATTTTTTGCCTTCGATGTAAATTGGAAGTACATAAAAATCTTCATCTTGATCCAGTGAAAAATCAAATACAAGTTCAGGAGGAAGCATATCGATGCTTACACCCTGATAACTGAGTTCAGCGGCATACAATCCATTGATGCAGTTTGTGAATTCGGCAACAGCGTCCAGAACATCCTCGTCCACGGTAGTAAAATTCTCTCTGGCATAGCCGCTGGCAATGCTGATCAGGGAATTCTCATCATCGGAGCAAAAGCCCAAAAATCCCTCATAAGCACCGGTTGTATGCTGATATGCTGCAGACTTTGCTGTGTGGGATGATGTAAAATATCCCTTGCTGATCCGAAGATATGAACTTACAAAACGGATAATGTTGCGGAGTGCCAGTCCGATCAGCGGACGATACTGTACAGCATCGTCGCCTACAAATGCAGGAAGCATATCATCGATGTTGCCATCCTGAATGGCTTTCAAAACGGAGTCGGAAAAACCATTTGCTTCTTTGAATTCCGCAATAGCAGCCTCGATCTCGCTATGAGAGAAAATGCCATTCTCTTCAAGAGCCTGTACAAAGATCAAGTAAGGATTTGCCTGACGGCTGAGTAAATAGGAAACATCAGAATCTGTCAAATATCCTTTCTCTATGGCCAAATCTCCAAAACGCTTGTCCGAATGCATCTGAAGATTGTTCAATTCATCGGCTTGCGAATGAGTAAGTAAACCTTCGGTTTCGGCGATCAATCCCAGTTTTACGCGATTCGCTTTAATGTAATCCATACAGGAGGCGTACTGCTCATCAGTGATTTTCTGGTTGTCCAACAGATAAGTTCCAAAAAACTGACTAAACATAAAAAATCTCCTTTCAATTGTGTTAAAATTATTATACAATAGAACCCAGAAAAAAGAAAGAGAATTTGAAAGGAAGTGTAAAAAAATGGCAGGTTCTGTATTGGGCGAGGTTTTTCGTATATCGACCTGGGGCGAGTCACACGGACAGGGTCTTGGCGTGGTCGTAGATGGATGTCCGGCGGGAGTTTTGCTGACAGAAGAGGTTATCCAGAAGATGCTGGATCGCCGAAAACCCGGTGAGACAAGATACTCGACACCTCGCAAAGAGGGGGACAAGGTCAGGATCCTGTCCGGCGTGTTTGAAGGAAAGACGACGGGAACCCCGATTGCCATGATGGTGGAGAATACTTCGCAGAAATCAGCGGATTATTCCGAGATTGCGGGATATTACAGACCGGGCCATGCGGATTACACATTTGATGCCAAGTACGGATTCCGGGACTACCGTGGTGGCGGACGTTCCTCTGGACGCGAGACGATCGGCCGGGTGGCAGCAGGAGCGATTGCAGTGGAGATCTTGAAGCAGATGGGGATTTCTGTTCACGGGTATACCAAGCAGATCGGCCCATATATCTGCAGACCGGATCATATGAGCTTTGAAGATGCAGAAAAGAGTCCTCTTCGTATGCCGGATCTGGAAGTATCGGATCAGGCAGAAACGTATCTTGCAAAAAAGATGGAGGAAAAGGATTCCGTAGGTGGCATTGTTGAGTGCGTTGTAAGCGGAATGCCAGCCGGTGTGGGAGAGCCAGTATTTGGCAAGCTGGATGCGGAACTTGCAAAGGCGATCATGTCGATCGGTGCGGTAAAAGGAATTGAGATCGGAGCGGGCTTTGGTGTGGCAGAAACGACCGGCTCAGAGAACAATGATGATTTCTATATGGGTGCAGATGGAACAGTTCGAAAAAGAAGCAACCATTCCGGTGGTATTTTAGGTGGCATCAGTGATGGGGATGACATTGTAGTCCGCGCTGCATTCAAGCCAACTCCTTCGATTTTTCAACAGCAGCACACGGTGAATCGTCAGGGCGAGGACATTGAAATTGCGATCAAAGGACGTCATGATCCGGTGATCATGCCAAGAGCTGTTGTGGTTGTGGAAGCGATGACGGCACTGACGATCGTAGACCGGTTGTTTGTTGGAATGACAGCAAGAATCGACAAAATTTGCGAATTTTATGGAAAATGATCTATTCCTACATATAATTTCTATAAAAGGTATATCATCTGGAGAATATATGGAAACAGAACGGGAAAATAAATCAAGTGCAGGACACCGGCAGGAACGGTCAGATGGATTTTTGGTAGTGGAAGAAAATACGATCTATGAAGTCGATGCCGCGTGTGTGGAACAAAAAAGACACCAAAAAAGAGAGCGTTGAAGCTCTCTTTTTTGCCTGTTAAGAGGTTCGTCAAATTAGAATCCGCATCCGCATCCACATCCGCCGTTGTTTCCGCCGCAGAAACAGGAGATGAGAAGCAGGATATAGAGGATGCTGCAGCTGCAATTGTCGCCACCGAAACCGCCTAATGTGCTGATTCCGTTGCCCCCGCAGCCGCCACAGCAAAGAAGTAAGAGGATGATGATCCAGCAGGAGGAATTTCCACATCCCTCGTTGCAGGAACAACCGCCTCCGCATTGTGTAGCTGATAAATCACTCATAATGTTACCTCCTTGATTGGTTTACAGTGTTATCATATGCGAGGGGGCTTGGGCGTTTTACACAAAACATGGATAAATATTTGAAAATATTTTAATTGTATGAATGGACGGGATATAGTATAATATAGGTTGCGTTAGTATCTAGAATAGGAAATTGAGGGGATTACAAATATGAATCGCAAAGTTACACTTTTTTGCTTGCTCATGGCTGCTGTTGTTCTTGTGGCATGCGGGAAAAAGAGTATAGTGGAAAAAGGAACGGAGACTGCAAAACCGGATGACACGACCGAAACTGTTACAGGGGGAGCGGCATCGGGAGAAGCTGTGAAGGAAGTATCGTATGATGATGCTTTTTCGGCAGCGGAAAGCGCAGTGAAGGAGATGACGCTGGAAGCGAAGGTTGCACAGATGTTTCTTGTGGATCTGAATGTTTTGCAGGAGAAAGATTCCGGGGACAAGATCTACAAGTGCAGCAAGAAGATGAAAGCAATCTTGGAAAAGTACCCGGTTGGCGGAATTTTCTTATCCGAAAAGAATGTAAAGGATCAGGAACAGAGCCGGAAACTGACACGGGATCTGCAAGAG
>CAKREC010000029.1 GCA_934316925.1 uncultured Eubacterium sp. | reverse complement strand
ACCTATACCGTAAAGGCATGTATGGATGAAGCATCGGATGATCATATCGCAGCAGAGATTGAATTAGGAAGCTTTACGATTAAGCAAGCGGTGTTTGATACATCTTCTATGGAGAAAGAGAAAGGATTTCCTTGCAATGATAAAGTGCAGAAAGTGAGCGATGTAGGACTGCCGGAGTATTGGAACTGGGACAGTACAGATGCAGAGAAGTCATTAATGGCAGGAAAGACGGTGGAAGCTGCAGCTATTTATAATGGAGAAGATAAGGATAACTATACCGAAGAAAGTAGAAAGATTACCATTCAGATTACAAAGAAGGCTCATACCGATGCAGACGGAGATGGCAGGTGTGATGTCAGTGACTGCGGTCAGTATGTCGATGGCATTGGCGCGAAGCTTACCGGTTATTCTTTAAGTCTTACGGGTAATATTGGTGTCAATTTCTACATGGAGTTGTCAGATAAGATTCTTGCAGATGAGAATGCATATATGCAGTTTACCCTTCCGAATGGAACTATTACGAAAGTGCCGGTTTCCGAGGCACAGGCGAACACTGAGATCAAAGAAGGGACAACCTATTACAGATTTCCATGTGAGGTGGCATCCTATGAGATGACACAGGACATCAAAGCGCAGATGTTTGACGGAAATGGAAACGGTGGAAAAGAATATACCTATACCGTCAGAGACTATGCGCAGTATTTAATTAATCATGATGATTATCTGGAAGTCTATCCATTTGCTAAAGCTATGCTGAATTATGGTGCCTGCTCACAGAAGTATTTTAATAAGGCAGTGGAAGAGCTGGCAAATAAGTATTTAGATGATGATGCTCAGGAAATACCGGATCGATTTGATGGTTATATTGATAATTTTGTTGCTAAAAAAGCTGAAAATGAAGTGCTTGGACAATTTGCCGGACTTAGTATGGTGTTAAAATCGGAAACCACATTGAATATCTTCTATGAACCAGAAGAAGGAATCGATGTGTCAAAGCTGACATTTTCAGTTGACGGAAAAGAGATCACACCGGTGAAACGAGGTCAGTATTATATCCTTTCACTGGAAAATATCAGGGCAAATGAGTTAGGAAATTCAAAGACATTTACCGTAACCGATGGCACCAATACATTGAGCGGAGATTACTGTGCGATGATGTACTGCTATCAGGTATTACAAGCTCCAGAAGGGACTTATGAGGATGACCTGGTAACACTGGTGAAAGCATTCAGTGATTATGCATATGCCGCAAAGTCTGTATGCCAATCCAACTAGTAAGAGAACAATGACATACAAAAATGAAAGGAGTATTAGATTATGAAAGAGAGATATGAAACACCGGAGATGGAGATTGTAGAATTTGAAACAGAGGATATTACTACAGCAGCCAGTGGGGAGACAACATTTGCACCATTTTTAGAAAACTGGTAAAACGTAATATTAAAAGCTGCCGGACGGTATATCAGGATTGTTTGTCGGGCAGCTTTTTCTCAGATAGGGGCATGAAGATGAAGAATAAAAGAAAGATAATGATCATATCGGCAATAGGAATTGTCATTGCTGCAACTGCGATTGGAGTGACAGTTGCCGTAAGCAATCCGGGTACTAAGAATGGTGGTGGGCAGGCTGTATCCGGTTCGGCGACAGAGAGTAAGGAGAAGGAAATCGACAAGGACAAGGAACTTCCTGCTCTGCCGCTTGGAACAGATGATCCACAGTCGGGAAGTGACACCACTACTACGCAGAATGATCGTGATACACAGGAGAAGACGAATTCAAAGGAGCAGACAGTTGAGTCCATCGAGAAAAAGGACCAAAAGGATGCTCCGAAATCAACGGATTCCCAAGCAGACACAGACAATACAGATAATACGGTTTCTGCTCAAGACACTGAGGACAGTGGTAATGATTCTGACACGAAAGGTTCAGATACAGTAGAACTGCCATTTGTTCCGGCAGACTAAAGAGAATTCACAAGAGGAGTATTTCGATGTCAATGCAAACAAGAAAAGGGAAGAAAATGAATATATTTACTAAGAAGAGAAGATAATATAAAAAGATTGATTTTTTGTCACGAAAATTATATAATAATCGTGACAAAATTAGGAGTGTGTTCTTATGGCAAGTGGCATTTATACAGAAGTGAAGAAGAGAATAGAATTAGCTGAACCGGGAACGGTATTTTTATCATCGGATTTTACGGATATTGCGACAACAACAACGGTAAGAAAATATTTGGGAAGACAAGTTGAAGAAAAGAATATACGAAGAATTATAGATGGAGTATACGAAAAACCGGTATATAGTGAGTTGCTTAAAGCGTATATTCCTGCAAATCCCGATGCGATAGCATATGCCATTGCCAGAAGTTTTCACTGGACTATTGCGCCATGTGGCGATGTAGCATTAAATAAATTGGGACTATCTACACAGGTTCCGGTTGTCTGGTCCTATATCAGTGATGGACCTTATAGAGAATATTCATGGGATAATATTACACTATCTTTTAAACACCGTGCAAACAGAGAGATATCATTTCTGTCTGAGACAACTACGTTGGTCGTTGAGGCTTTAAAGACTTTGGGGAAAGAGCGGATAGATGAGGGGATTATCGTGAGTTTGAGGAACAGATTGCCTGAAGAAGAGAAGAAAAAGATGTTAGAGGAAGCAACCGGTGTAAGTGAATGGATATATGTAGTGATCAGAAAGGTGTGTGCTGAATCATGAAAGAAGTTGCTAAATTACAGATAAAGGACAGAACAGAATTGGTCCATTGGCAGAATGGATGCCCTCTCACGAGACAACAGTAACTCCATTTGCAGCCGAAAAATATCCGGATGTGTTTTCACAAAAAGAGACAGCCGTTTTGACTGTCGATGCTGAGAGGACATTTTGGGAAAAACTTACCATATTACATAAAATTGCAAATTTCCCGGAAGGAAAAACATTACCTGCCAGATATGCAAGGCATTTATATGATGTGTATAATCTTGGTAATTCATGGGTAAAAGAAAGTGCATTTAAAAGAAAAGAGTTGTTGGAAAAAGATGTTGCTTTTAAGCAAAAGTTTTATTATGCTAAGGGCGCTCACTATGAAACGGCAACCTTGAGCAGTATTGAACTTTTGCCGAGAAAAACTGTACTTAATGCTTTGCAGGAGGACTATCAGGCAATGAAGAATATGATATATGGGAACATGCCGGAGTTTGAAGAGATACTTGCGTTTCTTGAGAAATTACAAGGAGAAATACATAAATTGAAATGATCACACAGACAGATCCGTCTCATTTTTTGATAAAATTCAGCTAAATACAGGAGGCACATCATGAAAATCCAAGTCATCCGATCGCATCGGAAAACGATGGCGATTCAGGTCAATCCTGATCTGAGCATTACTGTAAGAGCGCCACAGTATGCCTCGCAAAAAGATATTGAGAAAATTCTTCAAGAGAAAGAAGTCTGGATCTACAAGCATGTGAAACAGATGCAACAAAAAAAGGAACAATACGAAGCATTGTCCGTAGAAAAATTGACCAAAGAGGACATTAAGGCACTTGCCGATCGGGCGCTTGATGTGATACCGGGGCGGGTAGAATATTTTGCAGATCGGATCGGAGTTACCTATGGACGCATAACAATCCGAAATCAAAAGACACGATGGGGAAGCTGCAGCAGTAAAGGAAATTTGAATTTCAACTGCCTTTTGATGCTGGCACCTTCCGAAATCGTGGATTATGTTGTGGTTCACGAATTGTGCCACAGAAAAGAGATGACTCATTCCAAGGCGTTTTGGCGTGAGGTTGAGAAGATACTCCCGGATTACAGAGATGCTGTGAAGTGGTTAAAAGAAGAAGGAAGTCAGATCATGTGGCGCATCGAGGAGCAAAATTAAAAAACAGTGAAGTTTGAGGGAAAAAAGAATCCTTGTATATTCGGGGCTGATTCGGTAAAATTGTAGATAGAAGACTTATGATAAAGCGTGTGAAAACGCTTTGGGACGGAGGTAAATATGAGTGGATGCAAAGTTACTTGTAATGAATTTGGGGAGCAGTTTAGTGAAGGGTATCTTTTGACAGAATATCCGTTATTTATCACGTATCAGTCAAAAACAATGCCAGATGGAGATGAGAACTGGTTTACACCATCTGCAGTAGTATATTCATCAACGAATGGGAAACCATTGTCGCCGGAAGCAGATCCGGAACCCACGGGGTATGTAGAGTATTGTGTTACCCGCTCCGATGCGTATGGTATGAAAGAAGATGCTGATAAATACCAGTATGAAAGCCATTATTTGGAATCCTGGGGCAATTGGGAGAAATGGCTGCAGGCCAATAAAGATGGGGTAGACTGCAGCATTATGGCGGTTCGCTGTGAAAAATATGTATATGTTCGTATGGAAAATGCAGATCTGATCGTGATCTCTACCACTACATTGCCGGTTGGAAGTGAGAAAGATGTGTATCTGGCGATCACTGGAGAGCAGTGTGTCATCAGTGATTTTAAAGACAAGCATGAAATGGAGCCGATTGAAGAAGCTTCGATCCGCCCGGTTGAGATGAAAAAGACGATCGTCAAGGCAAAAACCGGTGATGTGCCAAACCTTGACTGTTATGGATGGTGGACGGCTCATTCGGATGGCATTGAGATCACCAACACGCCGATCACGATCACATTTGACAGCGTCAGTTATCCGGAGGCAAAAGAAAGCTGGCATGCACCACTGGTTGTTTTGTACTCTTCCTTTGACAAATTGGTAAATGGTGTATTGTATCGGGAATATGGTGTTGTCCGTTGTGACAACTATGCGTGGACAAGTGCGGCATATTCGCTCGATGTAGATGCGAAGCAGACTGGGGAATGGAAAAGCTGGGCAAGCTGGCTGGAAGCCAATAAAGCAGGGGTATCCTGTAGTGTCACGGTTGTCCGTCACGCCGATACGGTTAGCATTACCTTGAAAAATCATGGTTCTGTCGTAGAAGCCAAGATGGTAATTGGCATTGATGATACGTTGCCGGTATGCCTGGCATTGTCAGGTGAGTTGTGCTACATCAGTAATATTAGGATTGGATTATGATGAAGAATTCTTTTGCTCATTACTTTATAAAGGCTGTCCATAGATAAAATCTATGGACAGCCTTTGCTTTTATGTGTTATGCAATTGCCTTTTCGGTAAGTATAATGAACCATTATAAGATTTTTTAATATAAGGAGAAGACAATGAACGATTTGAAAACACCTTTTTGATATGATTATGTAGGAAGTTTTTTACGTCCTGAAAAATTGAAAAAAGCGAGAGCTGACTATGAAGCAGGAGCAATCGATGCAGAACAATTGAAGAAAGTGGAAGACGAGTGCATTATACAGCTTGTAAATAAAATAAAAGAGCTGGGATACCATGTGATTACCGATGGTGAATTCAGACGATCTACCTGGCATCTGGATTTTATGTGGGGATTTCAGGGGATTGAGCATAAAAAAACAATCGATGGAAATACAACATTTGATGCGGAAGCCGCAATGATCGATGATACCTATATGGTTGGAAAAATTTCGGTAAAGAACCATCCATTTGTGGAACATTTCAAGTTTGTGAAGGCATTGGAAGTGGTAACTATCATTCTACATTTTTCAGTTCCGGAGCATATGATGGTGTGGCAGATCTGTTGTTTGGTGAAGAAAATGTCAATGCCTATTATCTGGAATTTGACGATGAAAGATCCGGTGGATTTGAGCCGCTTGCCAAAATAACAGGAGACAAAAAAGTAGTCCTGGGACTTGTTACCACCAAAAGACCGGAACTGGAAAGCAAAGAAGTAGTGATCGCAAGAATTAAGCAGGCTGCAAAATATGTTCCGCTAGACCGCTTGTATCTTAGCCCACAGTGCGGATTTGCATCCTGCGAGATCGGTAATAAACTGACAGAATAAAGGCAGATCAATTCCGGTGAAAGTCAGAAAATCCTGAGCATACGAGGAACAAATGGCGGCCAGATCAAGATATAACTGAACACCTTCGTACAGGCTGCCGGGATAATAGAAATCTTTGGTTGGTGGAATTGTGCTGATACATATCTGTTCGTTTCTTACGATAGCACATTTGTTTCCGTAAAGTGTTGCCTCGCATCTTCCATTGATACAGAAGTTTATGATCAGTGTATTGCCGGAATAAAAAGAACTGTCTGCTTTTGGACAGGTATTGGTGTAAATCTGGTTAAAAGCAATATTTATCCCCGGAAAAAGGGTATATATGTTCACGCATCCATTGTTTTCAAAGCAAAGTGACTAATGTTTTTCGTAATCCATAGAAATAAATCTCCCTCTAAATGTTTTGGTTTCATGTTATTGTAACAAGAAGATAAAGCCTTTACAATAAAAAATATTGCTAAATGGATTTTACGGATATTGTATTTTCTGCTAATATTCTTTTGGTTAGAACGAACTAACCAAATGCTATATGGATTGGAGAAGATATGATGGAACCAATACTGCTTACGGAGACACTGCCTGAAAAAAGTTATGTTGTCAGGAAAATAAAAGATGAGACACGACTTGTGAATCGACTGTCTTCGATGGGAATTATGCGCGGCAGCCAGATCAAGGTATGTATGAATAACAAGAAACAACCTGTGCTGGTATTCTACAGATTGCGTCGCTGATATTGTATTGTGATAACATAACGGCATATCTGCCTTCATTACGTTCCTGGTGGGAGTGCGGAAAGCTAGCTAAGCCTAAAATGGCTGCTTTAATTCGGTTAACCTGCCCCTTTGCATTTTCGGGAGCTAATTTTTCATTTGCAATATATTCGTAAATGCTGTCTAATTCCCGGATTGCTCTGGGGGTAATCTTTACTTTGTATTTATTCAAAGTGCTTTTTCTCCAATTCGGCAAAAACAATTTCTGCGTCAACTGCTTCTGCTCCGTTAGTAATTTCTTGTTCAGATTCAAAGATTGCTTGATCAATGCGATTCATTTTTGCAAATTTATCATACAGTTCACTGCTCATTACTACCAAGTCACTATATCCGTTTTTGGTAACAAAAATAGGCTCTTGTTCCTTGTGTGCAATATTGGAAATCTCGGTTGTGTTGCGTAAATCTTTAATCGGTATAATTAGTGGCATGATTCATTCACTCCTTTCAGTAACACAATTATAGCATAATTATGCCGTAAAAAACAATGATAAATGCGTTTTTCTTTCTGCATAAAATTTGTTGTTTTCTGTTTAACATATAGATATTAGACATAGCAAATAAACTATGATATATTACAATTATCTAAAGCGTTTAGAGATTTCAGTAAGTGATGAAAAGGGGGACAATAGAATGAGTAAAGTATTAGTAGCTTATTTTTCAGCAAGTGGAGTAACAAAGAATATGGCAGAAAAGCTGTCTGATGCAGTGCAGGCAGATATTTTTGAGATCAAACCGGAAACACCATATACCGATGCAGATTTGGACTGGCATGGAAAGCATTACAGGAAATTATGAGACTGCATAGTGTGGAAGAGGCAATGACCGGATCTCCTCGTGAAATTCTCCAGCTTGGTTATAAAATTGGATTTCTTAATGATTCTGAGGTGTGGTTGCTTATGCTAAAAAAGCGCAACACAGCTGTTCATATATATAATGAAGATGAAGTTGACGAAATGATTCGGTTAATACGAGATAGTTTTATTTCGGCTTTTACAGCTCTTAAAAATACGCTGGTAGAGAAGCTGGCTGAGGCTGAAAGTGATTGGGACGTAAGATGATTGGAATTTAGAGGGAAATGTATGAGCGAGTGGAATGCAATACTATACGATAATAAGCACGACTTTGTTGCGGAATACGGAAAAGGACTTTTAGAGTTCGTGCCTAAAAATAAAAATCAAAGTATTTTGGATTTAGGCTGTGGTACAGGATCGCTGACTTCACAATTGTCAAATTTTGCAGATGCAATTATTGGTGTTGACAGCTCTGCAAGTATGATAGCAAAGGCGAAAGAGCAATATGCGGATGTGCAGTTTATGGTTTGCGATGCGCTCGCCTTGCCATTTGAACAGCAGTTTGATATTGTTTTCTCGAATGCCGTTTTTCATTGGATAGCGGATCATGATGCTCTATTAAAGCAAGTTCATAAAGTATTGAAGCCAAATGGATTATTAGTCTGTGAGTTTGGCGCAAACGGTAATATTGCGACTATTGAAAATGCTTTTATAGATGCTTGCCGGAAATTTGAATATGAATATACACCTAAATTCAACTTTCCAACCACAGAGGATTTCTCGGATTTGCTGAAAAAGAACAATTTTATGATTGATAAAATATATGATTATGACAGACCTACACCATTAAAAGATAACGAGAGAGGATTAGCAAATTGGATGAGACAATTTTTTGCATCTGATTTGGAATCGATGTCGGAAAAGATGCAGAATGAAATTATGAAAAAAGTTGAGGATTTAACCAAGGAATCCCTTTGGAATGGAAATGAGTGGGTAGCCGATTACCGCAGATTAAGAGCAATCGCACATATATAGCGTTTTACGAATATGAAGAAGGTGAAGACCGGATATAACCAGGAAATAGCCAAAGAAAAATACTTTTAAAATCGATTATTTTTTTATATAATTGAGGAAGAAAGTACGCAAGATAATACGCAAGTAGAAGGAGGCGTTTTTATGGATGTTTATCAGCCGCCATTTACAATTACAAATAATATTTTGATATTGGTGGCATCTATCTCTGAAAAGGTTGGACGCATTACGCAAATAAGCGGTATGGACACAAGACCACATCTTAGGAGAAATAATCGTATCAAATCGATACATTCTTCTTTAAAGATTGAGGCAAATTCTCTTTCGTTAAATCAGGTTAGGGATGTAATTAATGGAAAAACTGTACTAGGGGAGAAAAGGGAAATACAGGAAGTGAAAAATGCATACAATGCATACGATAAAATTTCGCAAATAGATGTATATAGTATTAGGGGTTTAAAACAATATCATGGAATTATGACCAAATATATTGTGGAGGAATCCGGAGAATTCCGCCGGGGAGAAGAAGGTGTATTCAATGGAGAAGAATGCATTTTTATGGCTCCGCCCGCAAAGTTTGTACCACAATTAATGGAGCAGCTGTTTGCATGGATGAGAGAAGCACAGGAAAACGTCCATCCTTTAATTTTGAGCAGTGTATTTCATTATGAATTTGTATTTATTCATCCTTTTTCTGATGGAAATGGAAGAATGGCAAGGTTATGGCACACAGCGATTCTTTCAAAATGGAAGCCGATATTTGAATATATTCCTGTTGAGAGTCAGATTGAAAAATTTCAGGATGATTATTATGCAGCGATTGCAAAGTGTCATGTAGAAGGAGAATCTACATTTTTTATTGAATTTATATTATCTCAGATTGATAAAATCTTGGATGAACTTTTGGTACAGATTGCTCAAAGTAATGGGCAGATTTCGCAATATGTGAAAAAGTTACTTGAAATTATGGACTACGATATTCCATATAGTAGTAATGAACTTATGGAAAAACTGGGGTTGAAATCCAAAGAAGGTTTCCGGAGAAATTATCTTCATCCGGCGATGGAGATGAATTTAATTCACATGACGATACCAGATAAGCCAAACAGCAGAAATCAGCGGTATATAAAAATTTAGATAAAATCGACGCTACCTGTTGGAAGATATAACCGAATTGCATTTTTTGACAAAAGCGGTTAAAAGAGTATAATAACCGGCTTGTCAAAAAAATATGGAAAAGTGCTGGACACAAATTATCATATATGGTATAAGTAAATAACAATCGAATTGATAACGGCACTTTTCTGCCACCGGGTAGGAAAGTTAAGCGTCAGAATTTCTATCATTAGGTCTTAGAAGATAGAGATTTCTGGCGTTTTCTTTTTGGAAAAATGAAAGGGGAGTAAGAACGAATATGGGCAATCCAATTCGAAGTTTAACGAAAAAAGAGTGGGGGATATGGATCGGTTCCTTGCTTATCATTGTGGCATCCAATTTTTTATCAGGAAGCTTTGAGCTGCTGACTTTGATCGCTTCCTGTGTTGGTGTTACATCACTGATCTTTGCAGCAAAAGGTAATGTGTGGTCTCAGGTTTTAATGATCCTGTTCAGTATTCTCTATGGCATTATTTCCTGGCAATTCCGTTATTGGGGAGAAATGATGACCTATCTGGGAATGACGATGCCGATGGCGATATGGTCAACTATAACATGGATAAAAAATCCATCGGAGAATGGCAAAGAAGTTGAAATTCAACAGCTAACCAAAAAACATGTCGTTCTGTTATTCGTTAGTGCCGTTTTGGTTACAACGCTTTTTTATCTTATTTTAGATGCACTCAAAACGCCGAATATTGTATTTAGCACCATATCTGTGACGACCAGTTTTTTGGCAGCCGCGTTGACCATGCTGAGGTCATCGTATTATGCGATGGGATATGCGGCAAATGATATTGTGCTGATCGTGCTCTGGCTTCTGGCAGCAATGCATGAGCCTCGGTATCTGTCGGTTATTATTATTTTTGTTCTTTTTCTTTTCTTTGATGTGTACGGCTTTATTAGCTGGAAGAAGAGGGAGACAGCCGGATTGATCGAAAATATATCGGAAATTTAATGATTATAGAGAGAATCATGTCTGGTATAATGAGGAAAGAAATCAATGATACAAAAGCGGTGAAGGAGACAAAGAGGATGAATTTGGATGTTTTAGGTTTATTTGCAGCGTGCTCTTACGCGTTGGACTGTGTAGAAGGCGATACATACAGGAAGAACTCCACAATGACATTTCTCGTTTTGATGTTGTCGGAAAGGCTCCCGGACTGGAAACCCATTGTTCGTTAGGCGAAAATAATATTGCTAAACTTCCCTTTCATTCTAAGGTTCCTCATGTGATCTTGTATCATCACGAAAATGCGAATGGCAGTGGCCCTTATGGAAAAACGTGGCAGGAGACCCCTCTTTTCTCACGCATTATCCATTTGTGCGACACGGTAGATGCTTTTGATAAGGAGAAACAGGAGACATTGGATGCAGGCATGAATTTTCATATGGCAAAACCGATCGATCCATTCGCTCTGTATGAAGATTTAACCGAATACAGAAAATGCAATTAGGAATTTTGTCGCCATCATTTTGGCGATCATTGGCACATTGAATCCTGTTGTAGGCGCACTTGTGCACAATGCAGGATCCGTACTGGTTATTATAAATTCTTCGCTGCTTTTGAAGTGGAGGAGAAATGGGAAATCTTGATAACGATAATTAAAATGATCGCAGCAAGAGCAAGGATTCCGCAGATGATCCATACATAATGGATTGCCGATGCTCCGGATGGATGCAGATGTAATGTCTGTATAACCGTCTGGAATGTGTCGGCAATTTTTTTATGGCCGTCGGCATTGGGATGAAAGTCCAACTCCAATGGGGATTCTGTGGCATTGCACAGGCGGGCTTCACTCTCATGAAATGCGGTGTAGACATCGACAATCTGGTAATTACCTTCTGGCGCGTTATTTTTCAGAGCATCATTTAATGCGATGACACATTTTTCGAATGGTGTGCGAAGAAGGTCTTCATAATATCCGGTAAACCATTGGTAAGGGTTATATTGTGTAGCAACAAGGATCTGCGCGTTGGGGTTCGTATCATGAATATAGGCTGTGATCTCGTTCAGATTGTGGATAAATGTAGACAAGGCGTTTTGAAAGTCCGAGTCCGAAGAATAATTGGCCAGTATCTTTACCGTAGTCAATAGTAAAGCAAATTGTCTGGAATCGGACGAGGCACTTAAAATAGTCATTACTTCGGATGACTGAATCGTATCTTTGGTGTGTGTTTTATTATAGTCTTTAGCGATGGAATCATACAAAGAAGCCAGTAGGTCATTTCCGCCACAGGTGATAGTAATAAGTTGTGCGGACTCGATTGTCTGATCCAGTTCTTTTGTGTGAAGCTGATCCAGGATCCCGGATGCGGTGTTGCCATCTACGGCTTTGTTTATCAATTGAAAATGATTCTCAGAGGCAATCTGCTGCGTGAAACATTCCTCGGAAAAATGACTGCCACCGGGGATATAACCATTGGTAATACTGTCTCCCAGTGCCAGATAGAGAACTGGCTCTTTGGCTTTTGCATAAGCGTTCGTGGAACTGCAAAGGAAAAGCAGGATTCCGAAAACGGTTATCATACGGTAAAATAATTTTTTCATAAAAACACCCCTTTTTCTTTATTGTAGAGGGAAATGGGGAAGATTGCAACAATTCGTCGAAATTCGTGAAAAAAAGTAGAACATCCAACAAAATGGGTGTATAATCCTCATGATAATATGAAAAGGATGAAGAAAACGAATGACAAAACAGGGGAAAGAGATGGATATGCTGCAGGGCGGACTGGCAGGCAAATTGATCATGTTTGCATTGCCGCTTGCGTTCAGCAGCATTTTGCAGCAATTATTTAATTCAGCAGATGTGGCGGTAGTTGGACGTTTTGCGGGCAGCAGTGCATTGGCAGCAGTGGGAAGCTGCGTAGCGATCGTTGGAATTTTTGTAAATTTGATCGTAGGTCTTTCGGTTGGTCCGAATGCTGCGCTGGCAAGTTTGATCGGACAAAAGAAGCGGGAGCGGATTCCAGAGATGCTTCATACGATCATGATGTTTGGTATACTGCTTGGAGTTGGTCTGATGGTGATCGGCCTGCTCTTTGCCAGACTGATCTTAGAGGTGTCCGGTACGCCGGATTCGGTTATGGGACAGGCACTGGTGTATATCCGCATTTATTTGTGCAGCATCCCATTTATGACGGTGTATAACTTTGGTGCAGCCATATTGCGAAGCTACGGAGATACAAGACGTCCGATGTATTACCTGATCGTGTCGGGAACGGTGAATGTGCTTCTGAATCTGGTTTTTGTGATAGGATTCGGAATGGGGGTAGCCGGCGTAGCGATCGCGACGTGGATCTCCAACGTGATCAGCACAGGAATGGTACTGTATCACCTGCGGAAACGACAGGATGAATTTCAACTGCGTGTAAAACAATTGCGGATCGAGAAAAAGTCGTTGATCAAAGTATTACAGATTGGCGTACCAGCGGGAATCCAGGGCACCATCTTTTCGATTTCTAATGTATTTATTCAGTCGGGCATCAACTCGTTTGGAGAAAATGCGATCGCAGGATCCTCTCTGGCATTGAATTTCGAATATTTTACCTATGATATTGCCAATGCATTTGCACAGGCAGCAGTCACATTTACCAGTCAGAATTACGGAGCTTCCAACCTGAAACGATGCCGGAAGATCTTTTGGCTGTGTATGTTGTTTGGAATCGGCTTTACGGAAGTATTGAGCATTATTTTCATGATCTGGGACGACTTTTTTGTCAGCATTTACACGATCAGCCCTGCTGTAGCGGTATTTGGTTTGATCCGGATGCACCATGTCTGTTCCCTGGAGGGATTGACTGCCACATATGAAGTAGAAAGTGCTGCACTGCGAGGCATGGGAAAATCGCTGGAGCCAGCAATTTTCACGATCCTTGGAACGGTTGTGTTCCGTCTGATCTGGCTGTTTACTGTATTTCGCTGGATCCCTACATACTCCATGCTTATGAATGTGTATGTGGCGTCATGGATCTTTACGGGAGTATCGATTTTTATTGTGTATATCTGTCACATGAAAAAGGTGGAGAAAAGAGGTTGACTTTATGAGTTCTTTTTGTTACATTAAAAGAAATAAAAGGGAGTAGCTGGCCGATTGTGTTCGCTTCTTCGTCAGTACAGCCATCGGAGACGATGACTCGGAGAGTGATTAAATAGCGAGACTTTTACTGTTCATGCAGTAGGAGTCTCTTTTTTTATACCTACTGCAAATAAAAAAGAAAGAGGTAGATGTGGCATGATGGTACAAGTATTTATTTTGGCGGTAGGTTTTTTTATGCTGGTAAAGGGAGCAGACTGGTTTGTGGAAGGCGCGGCAGGAGTAGCAAGAAAACTGGGAATTTCCCAACTGGTGATCGGCCTTACGATCGTAGCGATGGGAACCAGTATGCCGGAGGCAGCGGTGAGTATTACGGCGGCACTAAATCAAAATGCCGGGATCACGGTTGGAAATATTGTCGGCAGTAACATTTTAAATATTCTTATCATTCTTGGCATTACCGCATTGATCACCAATGTTGCGATCCAGAGATCAACATTGCGATATGAAATTCCTTATATGATCGGGATTACGATCGTGTTATTGGTGTTCGGGGCAACTTCTTCTGTGATCACAGCGGTGGAAGGTGTGATCCTGTTGATCTTGTTTGCCTTATTTTTACTCTATCTTTTTGTGGGAGCCAAAAATGAGGACATACAGGAAGAGGTAGCGGAGATCCCCGTGTGGAAATGCCTCCTTTTTATGGTGGCTGGCGGAATTCTGGTTGTAAAAGGAAGTGATTTTGCGGTGGAGAGTGCTTCGGAAATTGCACGATTTTTCGGAATGAGTGAACGATTTATCGGTCTTACCATTGTCGCATTTGGAACATCCCTTCCGGAACTTGTCACATCGGTCACGGCAGCGAAAAAGGGAAATGCAGGCATTGCGATTGGAAATATCGTGGGCAGCAATATTTTTAATATTTTGTTTGTAATCGGGATCACAGCGCTGATCTGTCCGGTTCCGTTTGAAAATAAATTCTTATTTGACACGATCATTGCGATCTTGAGCGGAGCATTACTCTGGGTGGGAACCGTGAAGCATAAAGAGTTGAGAAAGCCGTGCGGGATCGTGATGCTGGTCTGCTATGCGTTATATTTTGTACTTTTACTGAAGTAATGGTATAATAGAACAAAACAATATGGGAGGTATAGGATGAAAAAGAGATTTGCAGGCATGTGGATCCTTGGTCTTGTGGCGGGCTTATTGTTTGCGGTAAACACACCATGGAACATTCATGCGGAGGAGAAGCTGACCAATGGCACATGTGGAGAAAGTGCGACATGGGAATACAACACGCAGACAAAGACACTGACGATCCGTGGAGCGGGAGTTGTGTCGGGAGGCGATTTTCAGGGGGCAGACTGGTTTTTTGAAAAAAATGCCAATAAAATTCAGAAACTTGTGATTTCCGAGGGAATTACCTCCATATCCGGAGAGACATTCCGGGATGGAGCGATGAAAGAGGTGGCTCTTCCGGACACCTTGAAAGAAATTGGGGCGAATGCTTTTTATCATTGCCAGTCTTTGAAGCGTATCACGATTCCGGAGGGAGTGACGGCGGTAGGATCCGGTGTGTTTACCTCCTGTCGTGATCTTTCTTATGTGAAATTACCAAAAACACTCAAAACAAATCCGAATAAGATCGGGTTGGATTCCATTTTTGCACTGAAAAAAGTGGTAAACCATTCCAAATATAACATCAAGATGAGCACATTTGGAAAAAAAGTGACATGGAAAGTAAACGGCAAAAAGGTAACGACGATCAAGTCTGGAAAGACTGGTGTATCAACGGGAAAGAAATACAAGATTACCTACAAAACCAATGGTGCAACGCTCAAAGGAAAGAAGAAAAAAAGCTATCGGTTTGGAGACATTGTCTACATAAAAACGAAGGCTGTTAAGAAAAACGCTCATTTTCTGCATTGGGAAATGACAAAAGGAGATATTTTCTTTGAAGGAAAATATGATCCGGAAGAAGGAGAGCCGGCACGCGGCAATGTGACGGTAAAACCATGTTTTCTTTATTATAATATCAAACAGACAGGCAAGAAAACAGCGGCGGTAACCATCAACGCATCCGAAGCGGGCGGAGGTGTCGTGATCCGGTATTATACGGACAAAACCAAGAAAACACAGGCTGAGACTCAGAGTTTTTATGTTGATTCCACAGACGCACCGAAAGGCAAGAAAAAATTTAAGTTCAAAAACTTAGAAACCGGCAAAAAGTATTATTTTGATGTAAGTCTGGTCAATGATGATTCGGATTGGGATGAGGACATAGAGGCGTTCATGAGCAATGATCAAAACTGGTTTTCGATTGGAAGCCTGACTTTGAGTGATACCAAGGCGGAGAAGTCATTTACTTTGAGTGCGGCAGGGGATTGTACCTTTGCGAGTGACATCAAGCAGCCGGCCGGGGTTAATTTTTTCTCCATGTATAATAAGAAAAATGCGTCCTACTTTTTGAAAAAAGTACAGTCGGTTTTTGCCAAGGATGATCTGACGTTAGTAAATTTTGAAGGAACTCTGAGCAACGGCGGCAAGAGAGTAGACAAGACATGGGCATTTCGAGGAAAGCCCGCCTATGTTGACATCTTGACAAAAGGTTCCGTGGAGGCAGTATCCTTTTCCAACAATCATACGAGAGATTATGGGGCAAAGAGCCACAGCGACACGATGAAAATTTTGAAAAATGCCGGAGTCACTTATTCTACAGAGACGAAAGCAGCGATCAAAATGGTAAATGGAGTGAAGGTTGGTCTGGCATCCATATCCAGCATTGAAGCAAAGGCGCCGGAGGCAAAACTGAAAAAGTCATTAAAGAAACTGAAAAAGCAAAAGCCGGAAGTGATCATTGTCAGCATGCATTCGGGCGTCGAGTATACACAGGACATTCAGCCGATCCAGAAACGGCTTGTACACCTTGCTATTGATATGGGAGCGGATGTGGTGATCGGGCATCATCCACATGTGATGCAGGGGATCGACCGGTACAAAGGAAAATATATTGTTTACAGTCTCGGGAACTTCTGCTTTGGGGGCAATACCAATCCTCCAGACAAAGATGCGATGATCTTTCAGCAGACATTTCGGATTCAAAATGGAAAGCTGAAAATATCAAACACAAAAGTTGTTCCGGTCAGGATCAGTGGCACAAACGGGGTAAATAATTATCAGCCGGTGATCGCCAAAGGAAAGACAAAAACGCGTATCATCAAGCGATTGAACCGGTATTCGAAAGGAAACAAGGTTACGATTGATAAGAGTGGTTATATAAAATAAGTTCAACAAAGTCGGACACGGAGGGGCATCGCCTTTTTGTCCGGCTTTTTTCTTGAAAAAAATACGAGTCCGTTTTTTGGTACAGCTGTCGTGATATTCTATAGATACAAAAGGAACAACAAACCAAATCTTAATTAAAAAAGGAGTTGATCGTTATGGCATTTTATGATTGGAATCACAACGGCAAAAAGGACATCGTAGACAATATGATCGAATATCAGATTTACAGAAATGCAACCGGGAAAAACAAGGACACATCAGAGCGTCACAATTACGCAAGTTCTTCAAACAGCACATCGTCCGCAGGGGTCACATTATTGTTATTGATCATAGGTACCTTGATCGCGGCCGTAATTGTTTCAGCACTGAGTGGAGGCAGGAATTCAACGAAGTCTTCTTTATATTCAGGATCTTCATATACTGGCACATCATCAAGAACAAGAAGTTACTCATATAGTACCAGCACACCGAGAACGACAAGCAGCTCAAGTAGTACAAGCAGCTATGACAGCACAAAATCAAGTGGCAGTTATGGAAACAGCTATTCTAGCAGCTATGGAAACAGTTCAAGCAGCAGCTCAAATAAGAGTTCGAATAGTTGGCGGGACTCTTATGATGCAGGATATGACGATGTCTATATGGATGGGGATTACGATTATGACAGGTATCAATCAGATCCGGATTATGCAGATGGTGTAGAGGATGCTATTGAGGAAGATGAGGAGGAAGAGTGGTAAGACTGCACGTTTTAATCGATTATTAAATTATAATTTTTCAGGTATAGGGATGACAAAATATTCGGAATACGGTATACTAACAGAAAAATAATGAACGATCGTTCATAAGTGGGAGGTTAAAATTATGTTGAAAAAGTTTAGTAGTGTTTTATTGAGCTTGCTTCTGGTATTGGCTTTATGTAGTTGTGGTGCGGCTAAGTCGCAGACATTTAAAGTTAATGTCAAGGAGAGTGACACGTACTGCAGTAAGGAATTCCAGGTGTCCAAACAAAGTGTAACCGTCAGCAGCAACAAGGATTGCGCGATCGAGATCGTCAATGTTTCGGATGCGTCCGATAAAGTATCCATCGGATACTTGACACCAGGCAGCAGTGAAAAGGTGGAACTGAAAGAAGGCACAACGTACAAGATTGAAGCCGGTACATCATCCGGCGATCTGGAGATCACGGTTTCGGATGTCAAATAGTGCAGAGCTGCAAAGGAGAAAACAATGAAATCAACACGGATTAAAGATACAACAAAAGAAGAGAGAATTGCACTGATCAAAGAGTGGTTGCCGGATGATGATGGTATGCACGATGATGGCGGCATGGATCTATGGGATCTGTATGCAGACTATATCAACGGAACGAAAGAGATTGCGGAGTGTAATGCTGCATTTCATACAGACTTTATGACGGAGAGAGATCTGGCAGAAGGTAAGTTGAAAGGGTAATGGTGTAAGTACATTGCCAGAAACACAGCAGAGAAGCAGGGGAGGCTACATCGGATGAAGGTTGCAATATGTGACGATCAGGAGTGTTTTTTGGAAGACACGCATCGTCTCTTAGACCAGTGGGGACATGAGAATAATATACCGATGAATGTCGCTGAATTTTCGAATGGAGATGATCTGATCCGTGCACAGCAGGAGCAATCGATGGATTTGATCATACTGGATGTGATCATGCCTCTTTTAAATGGAATTGATACAGCGAAAGAAGTGCGTGTTTGTGATGCCAAGGTGCCGATTATTTTTCTGACTTCTTCCCGTGAGTATGCGGTGGACTCTTATGATGTCCGGGCGTTTCATTATCTGATGAAACCGCTCAAGGAATCAGCTTTCTTTTCCGTTATGGATCGTTTCCTGCAGACCTATCAGCAGAAAAAGGAGACTTTCTTTGCCAGAATGGCGGGTGGTGGCTGCAATATCACCCTTGAGGAGACCGAATTCTTGGAGGCACAGAATAAACAGGTTATGGTTCATCTGTCCAATGGCACAGTTCTTGAGATCAAAGAATTATTTTCTGATTGTGCAGATATTTTCACGGCAGATAAGGGATTTTTCAAATGCCATCGGAGTTATATCATAAATATGAAGTATATTGAGCAGTACACAAAAACACATATCGTTACAAAAAGCGGGATAACAATTCCTATTTCCAGAAATCATTATCTCGCATTTAAAGAAACTTATTTTTCGTATATGTTTCAGTGAAGTTGAAAGTATTGTAAAGAAAGCACCAACAAAATTTGTTGGTGCTTTCTTTTAGTAGTAAACGCATTAGCGTTTAATCTTTATCTTTTTAATTGTACTCCAGCCACTATATACTTTTTTGGATCCTACGACGGTATAGGCACGAACCCGTACATAGTAGGTTTTCTTTTTCTTTAGCTTCTTAACTGTTTTGGATGAAGCAGAAGAAGTGGCTTTCAGTTTTTTCAATGATTTTTTGAATTTGCGGTTCAGTGCATACTGAATCTCGTATCCACCTACATTGCTTTGTTTTTTCCAGGAAATTTTAATTGTTTTGGATTTTTTATTTACAACTTTTATTCCACGGACAACGCTTGGGGCGGTAGCAGCAGTAACATTGGATGTGGAAGTCTGCTGGTTATTTGCCTTTGTGGTTGTGTTTTTGTTTGTACCGGTTGTCTGATTGTTTGGCTTATTGTTTGGCTTATTGTTTGGCTTTTGTGTCGTGCCGGTAGAACTGTTGGAAGAAGAAAGTTTAGGAATTACGGAACCTTTCTTGATCGTTCTATAGCAATCCTTGCAATAGGTATCTCCGGTATATCCGGTGGATGTTGTTGTTGCTGCTTTTTTGTAGCGAATGACGGTATTTACATGATTTGTGGAATCCTTTGGAATCGTGACAACTTCGGTCGTGGAGCAGATCGAACATGTACGTGTTTTGGTTCCGGTTTTTCTGCAGGTAGCAGGTGTGAGGACATCCCCGTCAATCCATTCATGTTTACAAACATCTTCCTGTTCTTTCTGTTCCCATTTGGCATACAGTGTCACATTGCCAGTGTTTCCCGTTGGGATTTCTGTTGCCTTTTTTGTATAATCTTCGTCAAGATACCAGCCGAGGAAGGTGTAACCTTCTTTCGTAGGATCTTTCAGCGTGATCGTAGCAGTTTCGGATGTATAGGTGTCAGGATTGGCAGTATTGTTTGTGCCACCATTTAACACATAGGTAATGTTGTATACAGTGTTTTCCGGTTCCTTGGCATCTTCTTCCCACATAGCGTACAGTGTGACGGTTGCCTGATCAACATCGGTCAAAGGAGCAGAAACGGCTGCTCTGTCTTTATAACTTGTTCCAGATCCGTCTGCGGCCGTATTCCAGCCGGTAAAATGATAGCCTTCTCTTGCATAGACATTTATTGTCAGATAGAAAGTAACCGGGTTGGCTTCAATAATATGAGTTTCATCAGCCATTGTTCCGGATGTAGCACCATTTCCATTGTAAGACAAGGTGTAGTTGCCGGTTGGGAATGAAAGATAGCGATTGGCCCATACATTTTGAGCATTGTTGCTGATCGTACGGATCTGATCCTCGGAAAGATCCGAATAGATCCGTGTTCTTACCGTAGTACCTTCTTTAAAGAAAGCATAGTCATCCAGTGTTTCCAATGTGCTTGGAAGGTATACGGTTCGTAATGCATTCATGTAGGCACATCCCTGATACCCGATTGTAGTTACTGCAGTGTTTGACAGATCCAGTGTCTTGATCGCAGTATTGTAGAATGCATTGTATTCAATCCTTTCTAGTGTGGCAGGTAGTTTAACTTCTTTTAAGGAAGTACATTTATAAAACATTCGTTGATTGGTTGTGGTAAAAGCGGAATCACTAAGATCGATCGATTCCAGGCCGGTACAGTTGGTGAATGAGTAGTAGCCAAGGGTTTTGATCTTGGTACCGGTGCAGTCTACAGTAGTCAGTGCGGAGCAGCCATCAAAGGCATAATCACCGATAAACAGCTTTTCTCTTTCACCGAATGTAACGGCAGTCAGTGCAGTACAGCCTTTAAATACGTCACCGCCAATGGAAGCAAGATCCGTACCGGTAAAATCAATTTCTTTTAAGGATGTGCATCCCAAGAATACATTGCTTTGGATTACGCTGATGGATTTCGGCATATTGATACTTTCTAATGAAGTACAGTTCTGAAATGCTTTGACTTCAATCTCCTTAACCGTATCGGGAAGCTTGACCGTCTTCAATTTGGTACAGCCTTCAAAAGATCCGGCTGATTTTGTCGTTGGAGTGACGATCCTTTCGAGCTTTGTCTCACTCAGATCTACACTTTCAATATCCGTACCGGCAAATCCGGCATAGATTTTGGTGATCGGATAGCCGCCAAGATTGTCTGCCTTGAGGACTTTCAGGTTGGAATCGGAAGGTCCGATAATGCCGATATTCCACTTTTCCGTATCTTTCCAGGTATTGATATTCACCGATGTATTGTAATTGCTGTCGTTGCAATGGTACAAGTATCGAACGCCATCTTTTTCTAAATAAGAGATGGAGTAAGGAAGCCCCGAGATTGTTGATGCAAGAGTGGACACTTTCAGATTAAAAAACAGGGAAGTATATGGGTCGGTTTTCCACTCGTTGTCTGTTGTATATCGGTTTCCGCTGCAGCCGGTAGCATCGACATAGATCCATTTGCTGTTGTCCGAATCATAACAGACATTGTAAGCGTGGTTTTTGGAAGTAATATCCAGCGTTGGGATATTTTCTGTGATCATCAAGGTAGAAAGCAGATTGGCATATCCACCACAGACGCCCTTTTTGGTTGACCATACATCGTATGCATCATCCGAGGAAAGTTCTGTTCCTTCAGGGTTATAACGCTTGTCGTTCAGATTGTAGTAAACCCGTTCTGCGACATATTGCGTGATCGCTTCCATCTTCTTTAACTGGGTAGAAGTATCTTTTGTAGAAAGATATGTTTCAAGATCGGTAACCATCTCTGCGAGTTGTGCATCTGTGAACGTTTTGTTGCCCGTATGGATATAAGGGGTCTTATCACCATAGTTCTGGATCAACTCATCAATCTTATACATGGAAGACAGCGTGGTATCATCCGAACTTGCCTGCACAGTAACAGAGTTTAAGCTTATTACGACGATCAATCCCATAAGGATGGATAGAACATAATGACTTATGTTGGAGTGTGTTTTTGTGTTCTTACTGTTCATAGTCTTGTACCTCCTGCGAAATATTGTGAGAGGGAAAATGTGTGTTTAAGATCTTTTCGCGCTCTCAAGTTATGTCTAAGAATAGCACATTTTGTGTCAAAAAATGGACGATGGCGCGAGATGTTGTCTATATGGTGCGAATGGTTGCGAAAATATATTATTTTTATTTGTGTAAAATGCAACAATTTCCGCATCCGTTATCGTTATATAAATAAAGAACAAAAATTAATATGTCGAAGTCATATTTCAAGATGGCTCCGACAACTTGCCGCCGAGCGAAAGCGAGGGGTGTTACATAACAAAGGAGGTCATGATTATGATGAAAAGAAATCGAATATGGATCGGGGCACTGGCGCTTTTGATGGCGCTTCCGGGTAGTGTAAATATGGTGGGCTGCATGAAAACGGGACAGCCGGTACAAGTAAAAGCGGCATCGATCTCGGAAAGCAGTACGTTAGATGGCTGGAATATAGCGAATGAGGTTACGGTGAAAGACGCACAGACCACCTATCACGCGTATTTGTCAGAGGATGGAAAAGCCGCGTGGATATATCTTGCAGAGATCACCGATAAGATAACAAAATTGAATTTTCCGGATGAGCTAAATGGTGCTGCGGTAACAAGACTTGGCTATGATCCGGCACTTCGTAAGCTGGAAGAGGCAGACGAATTTAATCAAAATATTGCAGGTGTGACAGTAGAATTTGCACACGGATGTGATGGGGCAAACGACAAAGTGATCCAGATCACTTCGGTACATCTGCCTGAGAAACTGACGACACTCGAAGCAACCGCGCTCAGTGGTCTTGGCAAAATGAAGAGCATTGTGATCCCGGATGGGGTAACAAAGATCAATGCGGAAACTTTTTATGGCTGCAAAAGTCTGCAAACAGTGAAACTGCCAAAATCAATGGAAGCGTTTGAAAACTATACTTCCTTTGCTGCCTGCCCGAAATTGTCCAAGGTAACATTGTCCAGGGAAAATAAAAATTTCAAAATGCAGAATGGGATGCTTTTGAACAAAAAAGGTACAAAGCTGATCTGGGCATTGCCGAAAAAGAAGAAAATCGTTGTTCCGGACAGCGTGACCACAATTGCAGAAAATGCGTTAAAATCCGGAAATGCGACCAGTGTATATCTTGGAAAAAAAGTAAAGAAGCTGGAAAAAAGTGCGATTGCCGGCAAGAAGATAACAAAAATAACGCTATCCAAAAAGAATCGTGCATTAGCCAGACAGGGGCAATGTATTTATGAACGGAAAAGTGGCAGGCTGGTTGCCGCGATTGCCAAGAAAAAGGTCTTAAAAGTAGGGAATAAGGTGAAATGGATCAATGGAGATGCTTCTCTTTGCGGCAGCCGCAGATTAAAAAAATTGTATCTTGCAGCCAGTGTAAAGACATTACAGGGCAGATGGGGTGAGTTCTACGAAGCAGGATATTCCACAACGAAGGTGTATTTTTACTCGAAAAAACCACCGAAATTGATTGAAAATGATGACAAAAACTATTGCTATCTTCCGATTTTTGCAGATGTATATGTGCCAAAAGCATCCTTAGCAAAATACAAAAAATGGTATCGGGATAACGATGCACTTAAATTTGTTACACTCAAAACCTTTTGATATTCTGGCAGTTGACAGTCCGTGAGAGACCACTTAAAATGATGGTATGAAGTTATTTGTAGATGCAGATGCCTGTCCGGTAGTGCGTATTGTGGAACGGACAGCACAAAAACATAAGCTGCCAGTGATGTTATTGTGTGATACCAATCATGTATTGCAATCGGAGTACAGTGAGATTGTTGTGGTTGGTGCAGGAATGGACGCGGTGGATTATAAGCTGATCAGCCTGTGCCGGAAAGGAGATATTGTCGTTACGCAGGACTATGGAGTGGCTGCGATGGCGCTGGGAAAAGGTGCCTATGCGATTCACCAATCAGGAAAATGGTATACGGATGACAACATAGACCGGATGCTTATGGAAAGACATCTGAATAAAAAAGCCAGAAGAAGTTCGCATAGAAATCATATAAAGGGTCCACGAAAGCGGACGTCGGAAGATGATGTGAGATTTGCAGAATCTTTGGAAACTCTGATCCTTAAAGTGACAGGAAAAGAGGAGAGCTTATAAAAGCAGAAAAGAAAGGATATTCGGATGAAATACAAAATAGGATTGTCAATTGTACTAGCATTTAGTGTGGGAATGAGTTCTCTGGTGATAACGACTACACAGCAAAGACCGGTTCTTGCAGCGGTCGAGTCGGTGGAAACTGAGCCGGTCAATGATCTGGATGAGTGGCAGGCAACTGCTGTGAGCCGGGAAGAGGCAAAGAATTGGGAAAAAGAGGATTCAGGGATCTGTCTTTATTCGCTGGAGAAATCACTTCCATCTTTTGTATCGGAAGGTGGAGGCGATTATGGTTATCGGAATCTGACGGAGAATCAGCAGCTGGCATACGATAAATTATATGAATCCGCTCAAAGTGTGGTGACAGATGAAAAAGATGATGCAAGTATATCATGCTCCTTTTCCAGTGGACACACACTCAGTCTGGATGAGCTGTATCAGCTGATCATTGCTTTTTCGGCAGACCATCCGGAGTTTTACTGGATGGGTCGAAGCTTTTCACATTATACCTATGGTGGCAAGGTGAGTAGTGTAAAAATTAACTCAGATTCAGAATATGATACCGCTGCAGTCCGCGAGAAATTTGACGAACAGATTGAGAAAAATTTAGCTTCATTACAGGAAAAAACAGACGCTGTACAAGATGTCTATGAAAAGGTGCGGATTGTTCATGACTGGATCGTATCCAGAATTGATTATGCTTATATATCGGGTACAAGTCAGCCGGAAGATGCCAGTTGGGCGCACAATATTCTGGGAGTAATGTCCGACGATTATCAGGCAGGAGTCTGTGAAAGTTATGCGGATACCTTTGCCTTTGTAATGAATGTACTGGGAATTCCCAATGTATATGTAGAAGGCGATGGTATTACCAGCAGTGGCAGTGGTGGACATGCCTGGAATATGGTTTCATTTGATGGTGGACAGACATATTGTGATATAGATGTGACTTGGGATGATTTCAATGATGGAAACGATGCGGATTCGAAGGTGTGCCATTATAACTGGTTTGCGATGCCAGACAACCGGTTCTCGCTTGCACATGCGGCAAATACCAGTAGTGGAACAAAATTTAAATGGTTATATGATCTTCCAGAAACAGTAGCTACGATGGAGTATACTTATTACAAAAAATATGACGCTATGGCAGATGCAAGTAATGTATATGATCTGGCGAGTGCAACGGCGTTTGTGAAAAAAGCGGCAAATGCAGCAAAAGCGCCGAACGACCGAATGGTGCTGCTGGTTAGTGATGCGACGGTATTCCGGTGGCTGAATCGGGTGGATTCCAGTTATAATTCCTACTATAACTTTTCCAATATGACAGATGGTCAGCTGCCATATGATGGCTATGAGCGGTACATGAATGTGGATCGATCCAGATATGCTGATC
>CAKREC010000028.1 GCA_934316925.1 uncultured Eubacterium sp. | reverse complement strand
GTAACCTGTACTTATCAACGCAGCTTTTGGAATTGGGAATTCCAGTTGTGATCGCAGTCAACATGATGGATCTTGTAAAGAAAAATGGTGATGAGATCCACTTGGATAAATTGGGCAAAGAACTTGGATGTGAAGTAGTTGATATTTCTGCTTTGAAAGGTAAAGGAATCGACAAAGCAGCTGCAAAAGCAATCCAGGCAGCAAAGAGCCGTAATTGGTCTATAAATCATGAATTTGATGAGGGCGTAGAGCTTGCGATCAATAAGGTAGAAGAGAAGCTCGAAAATGTTGCAGAAAACAGAAAACGTTTCTTTGCGATCAAGCTTCTTGAAAACGATGAGAAGATCAAAGAGCAGTTGAGCAGTGTACCGGATGTACAGGATGAGATCACGGCATTCGAAAATGCTTATGATGATGATGCAGAGAGTATTATTACCAATGCAAGATATGAATTTATCACTTCCATCATTGATAACTGCCAGAAGAAAGTATCCAAAGGTAAATTAACCATTTCTGATAAGATCGATAAGATTGTAACCAACCGATTTGCAGCATTACCAATTTTTGCTGTTGTTATGTTTATCGTATATTATGTTTCGGTAACAACCGTAGGTACATATGCTACAGACTGGGCAAATGATGGCGTATTCGGCGATGGCTGGTATTTATTCGGAATCGGCCGCAGTGCTTATACCGAGGACTCTGATAATTATACTCAGGCAACAACTGCTTTGGATGCATATGGAGTCCTTGTTACGGATGACGAAGACGCTGTAGATGAAGATGAGACAAAGAAACAGATGTCTGAATTAGAGTCCCAAGGTTCCGCGGAAGCTTCTGTAAAATATGAAGTTGAAGATGAAGAAACTCTTGCGACAAATGAAATTGATGTATATTATGATGCTGTTCCAGAAGGCGCCGATGAAGAAACTGTAAACGGCATGTCCTTCAAAGATGCAGTAAATTATGTAAATGAAAAAGGCTTAGAAGAACCGGATCCAGCTGGTTATGGCGTATGGGTTTCTGGTGTGCCTGTATTGGTAGGCAATTTGTTAGAAAAGGTTAATTGTGCGGAATGGTTATCCGGACTGATCCTTGATGGTATTATTGCCGGTGTTGGTGCTGTTCTCGGATTCGTACCACAGATGTTAGTATTGTTTATTTTCCTTGCATTCTTAGAGTCCTGCGGTTATATGGCACGTGTTGCATTTATCATGGACCGTATTTTCCGCCGCTTTGGTTTGTCAGGTAAATCCTTTATCCCTATGTTGATCGGTTCCGGATGTGGTGTTCCTGGTATCATGGCATCCCGTACGATTGAAAATGAAAGAGACCGTCGTATGACGATCATGACCACAACCTTTATTCCTTGTGGTGCTAAATTGCCATTTATCGCGATGATCGCAGGAGCTATTTTTGGTGGTGCTGCATGGGTTGCACCAGCAGCATACTTCATTGGTGTTGCTGCCGTTATCGTATCCGGTATCATCTTGAAGAAGACAAAATTGTTCGCAGGAGATCCGGCACCATTCGTTATGGAGCTTCCGGCATATCACTTGCCAACCGTAGGAACGGTTCTTCGCAGTATGTGGGAGCGTGGATGGAGCTTTATTAAAAAGGCAGGAACGATCATCTTACTGTCTACGATCCTTGTTTGGTTTACTACATACTTTGGTGTTGTTGACGGACACTTTGGTATGCTTACAGAAGATCAGATTGACAATAGTATTCTCGCAGCAATCGGTCGTGCGATCGCATGGATCTTTGTTCCACAGGGTTGGGGCAACTGGCAGGCAACGGTTGCAGCAGTTACCGGTCTGGTAGCAAAGGAAAACATTGTTGGTACACTTGGAATTTTGTACAGTGCAGGAGATGCAACGGTTTACCAGAATATGGCACAGGTATTTACTTCCATTACCGGTATGTCCTTCTTGATCTTTAACTTGTTGTGCGCACCATGTTTCGCAGCAATGGGAGCGATCAAGAGAGAGATGAACAATGGTAAATGGTTCGCAACAGCCATCATTTATCAGTGTGGATTTGCATATGTGATCTCTATGATCGTAAATCAGCTGGGTAACTTGTTTACCGGAAACTTTGCAGGTCTCAATATCCTTTGGATCGTTGTTGCTATTGCATTGTTAGTTGGTTTGATCTATCTGTTAGTTCGTCCATACAAAGAAGATCAGAAAGCTTTACGTTAATTCGAATATTGAACATATAAGCCATGGGTCTGCTGCAAAACAGACCCTATCCTTTTAAGAAATGGAGTGATGATCATGAGTTTAGGAACGCTTGTTGTAGGTGGTATTTTAGTCGTAATCGTTGCTTGTATCATAGGAAGTATGGTCCGTGGGAAAAAACACGGCAAGTCAATCCAATGTGGTGGCGATTGCAGTAAATGCAAGGGATGCCACTAAGAAATAATTTGACTTTATTTTTGAAAATGTGTACGATGAAGTAGTTGCATCGTGCACATTTTTTTTGCAAAGTCAGAGTGTGCGAAAACAAAAAAGGAAGCGAAGGAATAAGCAATGAAGATAAAAATATGCGGGATCACCCGGAAAGAGGAATTGAAATATTTACAACAGGAGCAGGTGGATTATGCCGGCTTTGTTTTATTTTTTCCAAAGAGTAAACGGAATCTGACGCTGGATCAGGCTAAAGAATTGCTTCGGGAATTGCCGGAAGGGATAGAGAGTGTCGCGGTAGTCGTATCTCCAGATGGAGAACAGATGGAAGCACTTTTGCAGGCGGGATTTTCACATGTGCAGATTCATGGGGATGTGCCGGTTGACTGGCTGATGGAACACCCGGTTTCGGTCTGGAAAGCATTTAACGTGTCAGACCTGGAGGCATTTTCCGAATATGAAACATATGATTTTATTTCAGCATATGTTTTTGATGCCAGCCAGCCGGGAAGCGGAAAAACATTTTCCTGGGAACTGTTAAAAGAATTACCGGACACGAAGAAAATGAAATTTCTGGCGGGGGGACTGAGCCCGGAAAATGTAGTGCAGGCATGTCAGGTTCCGGGAATTACCGGGGTAGACACCAGTTCCGGAGTGGAGAAAGAGGATGGAAATGGAAAAGCCCCTGAAAAGATAAAAGCATTTGTGAAGGCGATTCGCAGTAATACGGCAACACGATAAGAAAAGAACTGGTAAAGCCACTATTTTCTATGGTATAATAAAAATAATTGATATTATTTATTAGGAGGCAGCTTTTTGAAAACGAAGAAAATACAGATTGTTGTGGGAATCCTTGTACTTGCCCTTGTGATAGGTCTTGGCGGTATGGCGATCCACAGCAGGAAGAAAAGTACGGACAAGCAGCAGTTTATTGTGGGATTTGACGCCGAATTCCCACCATATGGATATCGGGATGACAATGGCGAGTATGTCGGCTTTGACCTTGATCTGGCAGCGGAAGTCTGCAAGCGGAATGGCTGGGAACTGGTGAAGCGTCCGATCGCATGGAATTCCAAAGATTCAGAGTTGGATACGGGAGCGATCTCCTGTATCTGGAATGGTTTTACGATGAATGGCAGAGAAGATCTGTATACCTGGTCGACACCATATGTTGACAATTCGCAGGTTGTGATCGTGAAGAAAGACTCCGGGATTTCCAAACTGTCCGATCTGGCTGGCAAGAGAGTCATTGTTCAGGCGGATTCTTCTGCGCTGGCAGCACTGGAAGGTGAGGATGCGACTGATGAAAACAAGGCGCTTCGCAAGTCTTTAAAGAGCCTTGAGCAGGTAGAGGATTACAACTCAGCATTTATGAATCTGGAAAGTGGAACTGTAGATGCGGTGGCTATGGACATTGGTGTGGCATCGTATCAGCTTTCCAACAAATCCGGACAGTATGTTATGCTGGACGAGCGGTTATCCTCCGAAGAATACGGAATCGGATTCAAAAAAGGAAATACCGAGCTCCGGGATCAGGTACAGTCCGCGATGCTTGCGATGCTGGATGATGGAACGTTTGATACGATCGCGAAGAAATGGGGACTGACAGACAGTGTCTGCCTCAGCAAGGATGACAAAGTAGCAGAGACTTCCACGGCATCGGCAAAGAGTTTTACCTATGGAAATATTGTCAAACAGTTAGGTCAGGGATTTTTAAAGACCTTGATCATCTTCTTTTTGACGATCTTATTTTCCATGCCACTTGGCCTTTTGCTGACGGCAGTGAGAATGTCACGTTTTCGTGTACTGCAGTGGATCGCTAAGATTTACATATCCATTATGCGAGGCACTCCGTTGATGCTGCAGCTGCTGGTTGTATTTTTTGCCCCACATTATATATTTGGATTTAACACGGCGTACAGTTACCGTTTTTATGCCGTTATTATTGGATTTTCCCTGAACTATGCAGCGTATTTTGCAGAGATCTATCGTGCCGGTATTCAGAGCATTCCGACTGGACAGAGAGAAGCTGCTCAGGTTATGGGTTACAGCAAAACAGCGATTTTCTTCCGGATCATATTCCCGCAGATGGTTAAACGGGTATTACCTCCGGTGACCAATGAAGTGATCACGCTGGTCAAAGATACATCATTGGCATTTGCACTTACTTATACGGAGATGTTTACGATCGCCAAACAGATCACGGCATCGGTTGGTTCGCTGATCCCATTGTTTATTGCCGGCGTATTCTATTATGTATTCAATTTCCTTGTGGCATTTGCGATGGAAAAGATTGAAAAACGTCTGGATTATTATCGTTAGAAAGGAGGTCTTGAAAATGGATGTATTGACACTGAATCATATTAAAAAGAGTTTTGATGGAAAAGAAGTATTAAAAGATATCAGCCTGACGATCCGACAGGGAGAAGTGGTATCGATTTTGGGACCTTCCGGTTCCGGTAAATCCACATTGCTGCGCTGTGCCACTTACTTAGAGCAGCGGGATGGCGGAGAAGTGATCTATCACACAGAGGAAGAGGGACAGGCAAACTTTGGTCTGGTATTCCAGAATTTTAATCTGTTTCCACATTTTTCTGTATTGAAAAATATCATGGATGCTCCGGTTCACAATCAGAAGCGGGACAAAGCAACCGTGGAAAAAGAAGCCTATGCGTTGTTGAAAAAGATGGGGCTGGAGGAAAAAGCGGACGCTTATCCATGCGAATTATCCGGTGGACAGCAGCAGCGTGTGGCGATTGCCAGAGCGCTGGCACTTCATCCACAGATGGTGTTTTTTGATGAGCCGACATCCGCGCTGGATCCAGAGATCACGGCAGAGGTGCTTCGCGTCTTGAAAGGTCTTGCAGCGGAAAACATGACGATGGCGATCGTTACACATGAGATTGATTTTGCCCGTGCGGTATCGGATCGCGTGATCTTTATGGATGAGGGAATGATCGTCGAGGAAGGAACGCCGGAAGAGGTCATTGACGCACCAAAGAATGAGAGAACGAGAAATTTTCTGCAGAAATTACATGTATAAGATCATGTGGATATGCACAAAGTGAAGAACATTGTTTGCAGAAAGGAAGGCTGTTACATGGAGCAGTTGGGAAAAGATATAAAGAAGCTGGGATTTGGCCTGATGAGACTTCCGCAGAAAGACGATGTGATCGATATTGAGCAGACCAAAGAGATGGTGGATCTGTTTATGGACGCCGGATGTACGTATTTTGATACGGCATGGGCCTACAAGGGAAGCGAGGATGCGATCCGGCAGGCACTGGTCGAGCGATATCCGAGAGAGTCCTTTCAGCTTGCTACCAAAAATGCGGCATGGATCAATTGCAAAACAAAAGAAGAGGCGATGGCCCAGTTTGAAACTTCGTTGAAACAGACAGGAGCCGGATATTTTGACTTCTATCTTCTTCACAATCTGGGAGAAGGAAGAACAAAGTATTTCAATGATTTTGATCTGTGGAACTGGGTTCAGGAGAAAAAGCAAGAAGGTCTCATCAAACATGTAGGTTTTTCTTTCCATTCGACACCGGAAGAGCTGGAAGAAATATTAAAAGCGCATCCGGAAATGGAATTTGTCCAGCTTCAGATCAATTATGCGGACTGGGAAAATCCAAAGATCCAGTCCCGTGGTGTCTATGAAGTGGCAAGAAAGTACAATAAGCCGGTAATCATCATGGAACCGGTAAAGGGCGGTATGCTGGCAAATCCACCAAAGCAGATTCAGGAAATCTTCAAAAAAGCAGAACCGGACTCATCGGTAGCATCCTGGGCGGTTCGTTTTGCAGCCAATCTGGACGGTGTTATCACAGTTTTATCCGGTATGAGCAATGTGGAGCAGATGAAGGATAATCTTTCTTACATGAAAGATTTTAGTGGTCTGACCAAGGAGCAGGAACATGTTTTGGAGATGGCGCAGGAGGAACTGGCGAAGATTCCATTGATCCCATGTACAACATGTGATTACTGTGCGAAAGTCTGTCCGAAAAACATCGGAATATCCGGTTCATTTGCAGCCATGAATGTACTTACGCTGTACTCGGATGTGGAGGCGGCCAGACATCAGGAAGACTGGCTGGTAAAAGGACATGGAAAAGCTTCGGCAACCGATTGTATTCAATGTGGAAAATGTGAGCAGGTTTGTCCACAGCATATTACGATCCGAAGATATCTGACGGATGTTTCAGAAAAATTATTGAAAAAATAACATCAATAACAGAATGAATCACTAGTTGACAGAATACCCCCTGGGAGTATATAGTGTATATACCCCTAGGGGGTATTTTTGAAAGGAGGTTATGATGGCAGAAACAAAATCATGTTGTCGCGGAGAGCGAAAAACACAACGTGACGACGAGCAGAAAAAGAAACTGCTAAATCGTTTAAAACGAATTGAGGGACAGATCCGCGGGATTCAGACCATGATCGAAAATGATGTGTACTGCAATGATATCCTGCAGCAGTCGGCAGCAGTTACCGCTGCGATCAATGGGTTTAACCGGGAATTATTGGGGAACCATATTAAAGGATGTGTCTGTCAGGATATTCGTGACGGCAAGGAGGAAGTCGTAGACGAACTTTTGGCTACGATTCACAAATTGATGAAATAAAATAACAGAAATGGAGAATGATTATGATTAAAACAGTTTTAAAAATTGATGGAATGATGTGTGGTATGTGCGAAAGTCATGTGAATGATGCGATTCGCCAGAGTTTTAAAGTAAAGAAAGTAAATTCTTCTCATAAAAAGGGAGAGACTGAGATCGTTTCGGAGGAAGAACTTCCGGAAGAAGAACTTAAGAAAGTAGTCGAGGCTACTGGGTATCAGATGCTTTTTTATTCCAGCGAACCATATGAAAAAAAGAAATTTTCGTTGTTTGGCAGATAAAACCGGTTGGGAGGAAATGGCATGAAGCAGTATAAAGTAAAAGGAATGAGTTGCGCGGCTTGCAGTGCCAGAGTAGAAAAGGCAGTAGGAAAAGTGCCGGGGGTTGACCAGTGCACCGTGAACCTGCTGACAAATTCCATGAATGTAGAGGGAACGGCATCAGATCAGGCAATTATTGATGCGGTGGTAAAAGCTGGTTACAAAGCCCGTGCGATGTCCGGGTCCAAAGAAAACGATACCGAAAAAGAGGACGAACTTCAGCGAGACACGGATACCATGAAGGGACGACTGATCGTATCCATTTTCTTTTTGCTGATCCTGATGTATTTTTCCATGGGACATATGATGTGGAACTGGCCATTGCCGGCATTTTATCACAACAATCATGTGGCGATGGGTTTGACACAGCTTCTTCTCACGGTGATCATTATGGTGATCAACCAGCGGTTTTTTATCTCTGGATTTCAGAGCTTGTTCCGGGGCGCACCGAATATGGATACGCTTGTGGCACTCGGTGCCTCGGCAGCATTTTTGTATAGCACGTTTGCACTGTTTGCGATGACAGGAGCACAGGTGGCGGGCGATCAGGAACTCGTTATGAAGTATATGATGGATTTTTACTTTGAGTCGGCAGCGATGATCCTGACGCTGATCACTTTGGGAAAAATGCTGGAAAGCCGTTCCAAAGGAAAGACCACGGATGCGTTGAAGAGTCTGATGGAGCTGGCACCAAAAACAGCATGTATTTTGCGTGATGGGAAAGAGACCATTGTTCCGATCGATCAGGTGAAAAAAGGAGATTTCTTTTTGGTTCGTCCGGGAGAAAATATTCCGGTAGATGGTGTTGTGCTGGAGGGACATAGTGCAGTCAATGAGTCGGCACTGACCGGTGAAAGTATTCCGGTAGACAAGGAAGAAGGAAATTCCGTGTCGGCTGCGACGCTGAATCAGTCAGGAATTTTGAAGTGCGAGGCGACCCGTGTTGGCGAAGATACCACGCTGTCCCAGATCATTCAGATGGTGAGTGATGCGTCGGCAACGAAAGCGCCGATCGCCAAGATCGCTGATCAGGTTTCGGGTGTGTTTGTTCCTGCCGTTATTGCCATTGCAGTGATCACGACGATCGTGTGGCTGCTATTAGGCCGGGAATTTGGTTTTGCGATCGCAAGGGGGATTTCTGTTCTTGTGATCAGCTGTCCATGTGCGCTTGGACTGGCAACCCCGGTTGCGATCATGGTTGGAAATGGAAAAGGAGCGAAAAATGGCATTTTGTTCAAGAATGCAACCGCTCTGGAAATTGCAGGAAAAACGAAGATCGTGGTGTTGGACAAGACCGGTACGATCACGGAAGGACAGCCGCGGGTGACGGACATCTGTGCGGTTGATGGCATATCTGAAAAAGAACTGATGGCGTGGGCGTATAGTCTGGAAAATGGCAGCGAACACCCACTGGCAAAAGCTATTGTCCAATATGGGCTGGATAACCAGCTGACATTAAAGAATGTGACGGATTTTGCGGCATTACCGGGCAATGGACTTCAGGCAGTTGTAGAAGGAGAAAAAATGATGGCAGGAAGCCTGACATTTGTTTCCGGTCAGGTATCCGTTTCCGGTCAGGTACAAAAGCAGGCGGAAGAACTGGCAGAGCAGGGAAAGACCCCTCTTTTATTTGCCAGAGAAGGAAAGCTGCTCGGAATCATTGCGGTAGCAGATACCGTGAAGGAAGACAGCCGGGAGGCAATCCTGCAATTAAAGAAAATGGGAATCCGTGTTGTCATGCTGACAGGGGACAATGAACGAACAGCACAGGCGATTGGACGACAGGTTGGAGTCGACCAGGTAGTAGCAGGTGTATTGCCGGACGGCAAAGAAGACGTGATCAAAACGCTCAGCAAAGAAGGCCGTGTAACGATGGTAGGCGATGGCATTAACGATGCTCCGGCACTCACAAGAGCAGACCTTGGAATTGCCGTGGGGGCAGGAACAGATGTGGCGATCGATGCAGCAGATGTTGTACTGATGAAAAGCCGGTTGTCGGATGTTCCGGCAGCAATTCGGCTTAGCCGGGCTACGCTGCGCAACATTCATGAAAATTTATTCTGGGCATTTATTTATAATGTGATCGGAATTCCGTTGGCAGCAGGAATCTTTATTCCACTTGGTCTTACTTTGAACCCGATGTTTGGGGCGGCCGCTATGAGTCTTAGCAGCTTCTGCGTCGTATCCAATGCATTGCGGTTGAACTTTGCCAAAATGTATGAAGACATAACACCGAGCATTTTATCCGGCAATTTAAAAAGAAAATGAACTGTACACCGTTGCAGTATAAAAAAACAGTATAACGCAGCAGAGCAAGAAAGAAGAGACGACAGGATTCCAGGAAAGAAAGGATCCTTCGTCTCTTTTTTCTTTACGATGTCCGGGAAATGCTATACAATGAAAAAAGAGGGAAATCAAAGGAGGAACAAATCATTGAATAATTTGATTGAAATTCGGAACCTGACAAAATCATTCGGTTCCAAAAAGGCAGTGGACGATCTGTCGATTGCCATACAGGCCGGGGAAATTTATGGCTTTATCGGACACAATGGAGCCGGCAAAACGACAACACTGAAATCACTGGTGGGAATTCTGCAGTTTGATGAGGGAGAGATTCTGATCGATGGTTGCTCGATCCAAAAAGATCCGATCGTGTGCAAGAAAAAAATTGCTTACATACCGGATAATCCGGATCTGTATGATTTCATGACAGGAATTAAGTATTTAAACTTCATTGCAGATATATATCAGATGGAGGAAGCGGTACGAAACGAACGGATCCAGAAATACGCAGATCTGTTTGAGATCACCGAGGATCTGGGACAGGCGATCGCTGCCTATTCGCATGGGATGAAGCAGAAGCTTGCGATCATAGCGGCATGGATCCATGAGCCAAAGATCATTATCATGGATGAGCCATTTGTAGGGTTGGATCCGAAAGCATCCCATCTTTTGAAAGGAATGATGCGGGAGGTATGTGACAAAGGAGGAGCGATTTTCTTCTCCACCCATGTTTTGGAAGTGGCAGAGAAGTTATGCGATAAAGTTGCGATCATCAAAGGTGGACAGCTGATCCGGTCGGGAACGATGGAGCAGGTAAAAGGGGATGACAGCTTAGAAGAGGTGTTCCTGGAACTGGAGGGAGAGTAATGGTTAAAATTTTGCTGAAGAAACAGATGTTAGAAGCTTTCCGGGGATATTTTTACGACGCGAAAAAGAACAAAAAGCGTCCCCTGGTGTCTACGATCCTGTTTATTGCTTTGTACGCATTTGTTATGGTCGTGATACTGGGTGGTGCTTTTGTAGGCCTTGGCTTTTGTCTGTGTGGGCCGTTGAATGCGGAGGGAATGTCGTGGCTCTATTTTGCGATCATGAGTCTGATCGCGGTGGCACTGGGAACATTTGGAAGTGTGTTCAATTCTTATGCAGCGTTGTATTTATCGAAAGACAACAGTCTGTTGCTGTCAATGCCGATCCCGGTCAAAGATATTTTGCTTTCCCGGCTTGCGGGAGTGTATCTGATGGGATTGATGTTCAGTGCGGTTGTCATGGTTCCGACCGTAGCTGTTTATTGGATCGTAACGCCGGTAAGGGTAGCTTCAATCGTTGGTGGAATCGTACTGGTTGTACTGGTATCGTTTTTTGTATTATTTTTGTCCTGCGTTCTGGGATGGTGTGTGGCGAAGATCAGCGCACACCTGAAGAATAAAAGCATGATCACAGCAATCTTATCACTGGTATTTCTGGGACTTTATTATTTTGGATATTTTAAAGCGCAGGGATTGATCCAGGCACTGTTGTTAAATGTGACTGGATATGGCGAGAAAATCAAAAGTGTTGCTTACCCCGTTTACTGGTTTGGCAGGATCGGGGAAGGAAATCTGATTTCGATGATCGCGTTTATTCTTGTGATCGGAGGGCTTTGTGGTGTTACATTCTACATATTGGCAAAAAGTTTTCTTGGCATTGCAACCGTAGGGGATAAGACGGTAAAAACTACTTATAAGAGAAAACGTCTGAAAAAAAGCGGAGTGGCACTGGCACTGCTTAAGAAAGAGTTTGGGCGGTTTATATCCAGCGCAACCTATATGCTGAACTGCGGTATGGGAACATTGCTGCTTGTGATCGTGGGAGTGCTGATTCTGATCAAGGGACCGGTCATACGGGATATGCTCTGTGAAGTGATGGGCATGGGCGTTGCCGCCAAAGCTGTGGCTGTTGCTTTTTTAGTAATTGGCACATTGATCACGATGAATGATATGGCAACACCATCCATATCGTTGGAGGCAAAAAATCTATGGCTGATCCAGTCCCTGCCGGTAACTCCGTGGCAGGTTTTACGGGCAAAGGCAAGTGTGCACGTCCTGCTCACCGCAATTCCTGCTGTATTTTGCGGAATCGGTCTGATCATCGTATTTCCATGTACCTTTGGCGAA
This sequence comes from uncultured Eubacterium sp., assembly GCA_934316925.1. Taxonomy (GTDB): domain Bacteria; phylum Bacillota; class Clostridia; order Lachnospirales; family Lachnospiraceae; genus Eubacterium_F. The sequence goes on along the minus strand of CAKREC010000028.1, from coordinate 14,678 downwards.
GCGGTGCTTGGCTTGCTGCTTTTGGTGGTATTTACCATTTTCATGGCGCTTTTTGGCTTGATCGTTGGTCTGCTTTTTCCAAATTTGACCTGGACCAATGAATTGGCGCCGATCAAACAGAACATCAGTGTTTTGATCCCGATTGCGGGCGGATGGATCCTGATCGCGTTAATGATTGCCTTGTATTTACTGGGTGGCTGGATCATCGGGAATACGTTGTTTTTGTTATTTTTGAATATTGTTTTTGTCGGTGGTTCTGCGGCATTTTATATGGTGCTGAAGCATTGGGGATGCAATAAATTGAGATTTTTATAATGACATCATGCGTAAAGGAGAACACAAATGACATTGCGAGATTTACAAGTGGGAGAGAGTGCAAGAATCCTGGAAGTAGGAGGAAATGGCGCTCTGCGCCAGCATTTTTTAGATATGGGAGTGATTCCCGGAGCTGAAACAACGGTTATTAAATTTGCGCCGATGGGAGATCCTATGGAGTTGCAGATTCATGGTTATGAATTGACACTCCGTCTTGCAGATGCTGACAGGATTCAGATTGAAAAGATTGATGAACGGGCGAGAGAACATAAGGGACCGAGTGAAACCAGTAAGTCTGCTCATCCGGGACTGGGGGAAGAGGGAAAATACCATGTAAAGGGGAGTAAAGAACCTTTGTCGGCGGACGAAACACTGACATATGCTCTGGTTGGTAATCAAAACTGTGGCAAGACTACATTGTTCAATCAATTGACAGGATCAAACCAGCATGTGGGGAACTTCCCTGGTGTGACGGTAGATCGAAAGGATGGCGTGATAAAGGGGCATCCAAATACATTAATCACAGATCTGCCGGGAATTTATTCTATGTCACCTTACAGTAGTGAAGAAATCGTATCACGCAATTTTGTTTTGGGCAACCATCCTCGTGCCGTGATCAATATTGTGGATGCCAGCAATATTGAACGTAATATGTATTTATCCATGCAGTTGTTAGAGATGGAAATCCCTATGGTCATTGCATTGAATATGATGGACGAAGTAACTGCCAACGGTGGCTCAATCGACATTAATAAGATGGAAGATCTAATGGGCGTTCCGATCATTCCAATTTCAGCAGCTAAAAATCAGGGCGTTGACGAATTGATACGTCATGCTGTTCATATTGCTAAATATGAAGAGCGTCCGGGACGCCAGGATTTTTGTGATGAAAATGAATTTGGCGGTGCTGTTCACCGCTGCATTCATGCAGTGTGCCATATTGTAGAGGATCATGCTAAGGAGGCGCACATTCCTGTGCGCTTCGCAGCAACGAAGCTGATTGAGGGAGACCCTTTGATCTTAGAACAGCTTGAGCTGGATCAAAATGAGAAAGAAACATTGGAACATCTGATTCTGCAGATGGAAAAGGAACGTGGCTTGGACCGGAGTGCGGCTATTGCTGATATGCGATTCAATTTCATTGAAAAAATATGCGAAAGTACTGTGGTAAAGCCAGAAGAGAGCAGAGAACGAATAAGAAGTGAGAAAATTGACCGGGTTCTTACCGGAAAGTATACCGCGATTCCTTGTTTTGTTCTTATTATGCTGGCTGTATTTTATCTGACTTTTAATGTAATTGGTGCTGGACTGCAGACCCTGCTTCAAATGGGCATTGACGCGGTTACGACAGTCACCGACCAGGCGTTGACAGCAACACATGTTAATAGTGTTTTGCATGGACTGATTATCAACGGGATTTGTGCCGGGGTAGGTAGTGTTCTGAGCTTTTTGCCGATCATAGTGACTTTGTTTTTCTTTTTATCTTTGATGGAAGACAGTGGTTATGTTGCCAGAGTGGCGTTTTTCATGGATAATTTGTTGCGAAAGATTGGATTATCCGGACGAAGTATTGTGCCAATGCTGATTGGTTTTGGGTGTACGGTACCTGCGGTTATGTCAACTCGTACACTGCCGAGCGAGAGGGATCGGAAGATGACAATTTTGCTGACTCCATTTATGAGCTGTTCCGCAAAGCTGCCAATCTATTCTTTCTTTGTTAGCGCATTTTTTCCCAATCAGGGTGCATGGATTATGGCAGGATTATACTTTACTGGCATTGTAATCGGCATTGTAGTCGCAATGGTTTATCGAAGAACATTATTTAAAGGAGAAGCGGTTCCTTTTGTTATGGAACTGCCGAATTACCGGATGCCAGGAGCAAAAAATGTTTTACAACTTTTGTGGGAAAAGGCAAAGGATTTTTTACAAAGAGCATTTACGGTTATTTTACTGGCTACAATGTGCATCTGGTTCTTGCAAAGTTTTGATCTTCATTTTAATTTGGTAGAAAACTCGAAAGATAGTATTTTGGCGGTTATTTCCAGTGTGCTGGTGCCACTTTTTGAACCCCTTGGTCTAGGGGATTGGCGGATATGCACTTCTTTGATCAGTGGATTTATGGCGAAGGAAAGTGTTGTATCCTCATTACAGATATTGTTCAATGGTTCGGTTGCTACGGCAGTTTCACCATTGGCAGCAGCATCACTTCTGATATTTAGTCTGCTCTATACACCATGCATTGCAGCAATTGCGTCTATACGGCGTGAGCTTGGGCGTAGGTGGGCGCTAGGCGTTGTTTTGTTTCAGTGTGCTATAGCATGGGTGCTGGCATTGGCGGTTCGATTAATGGGAATGTTTATTTTGTGTTTGTAGGAAAATAATAAGATAGATAACAGGAGGAAAATCGTATGGCTTGGTATGACGAAGCAGTTTTTTACCACATTTATCCATTGGGCCTGAGTGGAGCGCCAATGGAAAATAAACAGGATGAGGTTGTGCATCGATTGCGCGATATGGAACCATGGATCGATCATATAACGGAAATCGGGTGTAATGCCCTATATATTGGTCCGCTGTTTGAATCCGTGGGACATGGGTATGAAACGACGGATTATAAGAAACTGGATCGACGTCTGGGAGATCAAGATGACCTACGGCACTTTGTAGACTGCTGTCACCAAAAAGGTGTGAGAGTGATCTTTGATGGGGTATTTAATCATACCGGCCGTGAATTTTTTGCCTTCCGGGATCTTCTTGCAAATCGGGAAAATTCGCCGTACAAAGACTGGTATTGTAATGTCAACTTTGGTGGAAATAATGAATATAACGATGGCTTTTCCTATGACAACTGGGGCGGTTACAACTTGCTGGTAAAGTTGAACCAGAGAAACCCGGAAGTGAGAGAATATATTTATGACGTTGTGAGGTACTGGGTTACAGAGTTTGATGTCGATGGAATCCGTCTGGACGCAGCCGATGTATTGGATTTTGATTTCATGAGAGGATTACGTTCTCTGGCTGACACGATCAAGCCGGAGTTCTGGTTGATGGGTGAGGTAATCCATGGAGAATACACCCGATGGGTAAATCCGGAGATGCTTCATTCGGTTACCAATTATAACCTCAATAAGGCACTGTGGTCCGGATGCAATGAGCATAATTTTTTTGAGATCGCACATACGGTAAAACGCCTTTATGAGATGGGTGACTGCCAGTATCAGAATTTGAAATTGTATAACTTTGCCGATAATCATGATGTGGAGCGTATTGCATCCAAATTGCAGAATCCGGATCATTTTTCGGTCGTTCACGTTTTGATGTATACATTGCCGGGGATCCCATCCATTTATTATGGATCTGAGTTCGGGATTGAAGGAAAAAAAGAGCAGGGATCGGATGCTTCGCTTCGACCATGCCTGTCGTTAAAAGATTATTCGGATCAGGTAAGCCGGAATCCGAAAACGGCATTGATCAAAAGACTTGGCGAGATCCATACGGAACACATGGCGTTTGGCTACGGCGAGTATCGTGAGTTGCTGCTTACCAACCGACAGTATGCTTTTTTGCGATGGACGCAGGAAGAAGAGATCATCACCGCGGTGAACAATGACGAAAATCCGTGTACGATATATGTGCCGTATCAGGGAACTGCCGGTTCTTTTTCGGGGCTTCTCAGTGGGAAGACGTATGCGGCAGAAAACGGACAGATCCGGATCGAGCTGGATTCCTGCGGGGGAGATATTCTTCTTCCGGTATAAGCACAAAACCGTTTTGCACTAGAGGGAAAGTCCTTTTGTGCGGAACCATTTTTTATAAGCTTTTCGCTTTTTGGCTGGCACATAGATGTAAGTTTTTTTGCTGGTGCCTTTGAATGCCTGTTTTCCAACATTCTTCTTCGTTAATTTTGTAGTATAAATGGCAATCGATCTCAGAGAACTACATTTGTAGAACGCACGGGATCCGATTGCTTTTATATTTTCAGACATAGAAATACTCTTTAACTTTTTGTAATTCGCAAACGCTTTTTTTTCAATGCCGGTCACTTTGTATACATTCCCCTTATAAATAACAGTATTTGAAATAATCAGTGGCCGGAATCCATAAATGCGTAGGCAATACAAGCTTCTGCGGCACGGATCCGGGCAATCTTTTCCAGAGAGCTGGACCATTTGAGTGGTCGATAGTCATCTGGAGTCAGCATGCGGGAAGGATCCCTGGGATCTGGCACATTGCCGGCTTCGCAGGCCTCTTTTCGGATCTCGTTGATCTTATCCAGGGCGCTTTGTGCCTGGCTATAGTAAGAACCGTATAAACCAACCAGTGTGCATCCGCTGGAAGCTGTGGTAACATTGGTTTCCAAAACAGAAGAAGTTGCTGTGGTAGTTGTCGCTGCTGCCGTTGTCTGCACACCGGGAAGGCTAGGCAGTGATAAAGCCAGAGAAAGGCTGAGGATCAGCGGCAGGATTTTAGTAGATAAATATTTTTTCATAAGTACTCGTTCCTTTCATGTATGTAAAAACTGTTTGAATTACAGGATGATCTTCAACACAAAACATCCATCGGAGATTGAGAAGTGACACTGCCCTTTCATTTGCTGCACATAATATACGATGCTTTTGACACCGATACCATGACCTTTTTTCGCAGAAACCGGAATCCCGTCCATAAATTTGGGAACCTGTGTCAGTGGATTTTTAATCTCGATCAACAGGTGAGAATCCCGTTTGAAAATATTCAGGGAGACCCATTTGTTTTCGTGATCTGCTTTTTCTAATGCGTGCATACTGTTTTCCAGCGCATTGGATAAGATCGTACAAAGTGTCAGGTCAGAACAGGGGCTGAATTCATTGGTCGAAATACGATGCCGAAAGGTAACTCCCTGTTCGAAAAAGCGTTGATGATACAAGGATAGAATGCTGTTGAGGGTTTCATTTTGGCAGTAGCGCTGTACGATGGTTTCATCATAAGCATTGCTGATCTGTTGTATGTAGGAGATGGCTTTTTCGTGATGGTGGTTGTTCAGGTGCGTCAGAATAACATGTAGATGGTGGCGCATATCGTGGCGCAGGATCTTGAGCTGTTCCTCACTTTTACGAACCTGCTCGATTTCCTTTTCGGTAGCAAGAAGCTGCATCTTCATGCGCTCGTTGTAATGATGGATCTCCTGCTTCTTTTCGTATTCTTTAAAATAAAAAAGCAGAAACATAAGATAAGAAATACAAAAAGCAAATCCCATGAATTCAACGATCACTTTATTTCCCGAATACAAAAGGTTTGAAAATTTTGTGGATGTATAATCAAAAATATAGTATACAAACGGAAGAAATCCAATGATACAAAGCTCTTTGTCTGGCTTTGAAAAAATGGCTTTTGTCGTGTGGCACACAAAGCAATATAAAAAGTAAAACGTCAGGATCGTAACCAGGATCCTGGTGGTGTAGTACCACCGGTCATCCCCTGTGATCGCTAGAGCCAACAGTCCGATCCAGTTGCTGAACTGACAACATAAGTAAGCGGAAAAGACAGAAACGCAGCTGGAAAGAATGGAAAAACGGAAAAAAACAGATAGAAATATAATGAGCGGTATATGAACGAGCAACGGATAGATCAGGTTGGAAATGTGCCAGCCAAGAAATTGGATACTGACAAGAAACAGCAATCCATCGCACAGGGCAAACAGGATAAGCTCTCCGATATTTCTTCTTTTCGGGGTAATACCAAGAAAAAAAGCAGAGATAAAAATACCAAAAAGTAATGTTGTACTGTGATGCAGTATGGTCAGTATCGTTAAAAGCATAAAACCCGTTCCTCCAATAAATGTAACTTTTAAATATAATTATACGAGATTTTTGTGTGGTTTACAAATGAAGATTCTCAGAACCAATAAGACTTGCAAGAATCATGGCAAGCGTATAAGATAAAGATACAACATCCTTATCATAAATAGGAGAATGAGATGAATCGAGAAGAAGTGTTACAATTTGGGCTATCCTTTCCAGAGACATATCAGGATGCCCCTTTCCGGGACACAAACTGGCAGCTGGTCCGGGTAAAGAAAAGTAAAAAGGCATTCTTATGGACATATGAAATGGATGGATGCCTGTGGATCAACGTTAAGGTCTCTCCGGAAAATCGTGATTTCTGGCGAGATGCATATGAAGCTGTCATACCGGGGTACCATCAGAATAAGGAACATTGGAACACGATCATCATGGATGGATCGGTACCGGAAGGTGATGTGTATCAAATGATCGAAGAAAGTTATGAGCTGGTAACGGACAGCCCGACGAAGAGGATCTATGAAGCAGTAAAGAAGATTCCTAAGGGACATGTCGCTACCTATGGACAGGTTGCCTATATGGCGGGCGACCGTAAGATGGCAAGAGCCGTAGGAAATGCCTTACACAAGAATCCGGATCCGGAGCATATCCCGTGCTTTCGTGTCGTCAACAGCAAAGGAGAACTTGCAGGTGAATTTGCCTTTGGGGGATCCGGAAAACAGGCAGAGATCCTCCGGGCAGATGGGGTGTCTGTGGAAAATGGGAAAGTGGATCTGGAGCAGTTTGGACTGACAGAGCAGGAACTTGACCAACTCATCAATTCATAAAATAGAGAACACATCAACATGGCGATCAAGGCTGCCGCAACGTACGCAGATACGCTTTTTGTGTATCGGTAATGCGGTAGCTTTCGATTGCTTTTTGTATGGTCTTTTTGTGAACCCATGGGGATAAACGGTGCTGTTCAAGATAGGGGATGACAGTGTCCCACTGCTTTGCCAGAGCGGTAGCAAAATACCAGGCGATCATCATATTGACATAGTATTCTTCGGATGCGATCCGGGACACGGCTTCTACATAGGAAGGATCAAAATCATCGTCCAGATACAGACGCATCAAAAGCCCAACACCGTATCGGATCGTATAGGTGGCATCGGAATGGATCCACTGCTCAATGTGTGGAAGCAATTCTTCTTTGTGCCGGGCAAAGCACTTTGGCGGGGCAAAGTCACAGGTCGCCCAGTTGTCAATATAAGGAAGAAAGCGCTGCATTTCAGAAAGGCATTGATCGTAATCAGAACATGCAGTGATCAACAGAATATGAAGGTTGTTCTCTTCATAATAGCGGTGAGGCAGTTCCTGTAAAAAAAGAGATGCCTGTTCGGTCTTTGCGAATTCCTTTGCAAACTTTCGCAAAACAGGAACCCGGTTCCCGATCACATCATCGGGCGAAACTCCCGGGAGTAACCGGCAGTGAAAATCCCGGTATTCCTTGTCCTGTAGTTCAAAAAGCTGTTGCTGTAACGGTGTCATAGAAATCCCTCCTGTGTTGTGGTAGTAATCATTATACAGAACGTGCGTTCGAAAGTCAAGCGCAGATAATAAGTAAATGATGGCACTGTTAAAATGAATTTAAATAGTGTAATATGAGAGTAGAAGGGGGTATTATATGGCAAATATTTTAGATTATCTGGACTGGCGCGGCGATCTGACGTTTGAACAGGATCCTTTCCATGAAGTGGACAATCTGATCTTGTCGCAGCTGGCATACGTTGATTTTCAGGGGATTGTTGGCGAGGAAGAGATCGCTTTGCAGGAAGCCTCGGAACAATTTTTTCTTACTCATGATGAAGAAGAAATTTTATCCAGAGTCTCGATGACCAAGCAGGCAATTCTGGTATTAAAAAAGATGTCCGAGACCAAACGGTTTCAAAATGCGGGACTATTTGGTTATCAGAATATCATACGCAAAGAAGAACAGACACAGTTTGCGGCGCTTTGTATCCGGCTTTCTGACGATTCAATCTATGTGGCATTTAGTGGAACTGATGCTACACTGATCGGATGGCGGGAAGATTTTAATTTGGCATATCTGACCGAGACGAAGGGACACCGGCTGGCATCTGCGTATGTGGATCGGCTGTGCGATACGTCCTGTTCGGGGCTTCGTCTGGGGGGACATTCGAAGGGCGGAAACTTTGCGGCTTACGCTGCGATGGACTGCAGCCCGGCGGTGCAGGAGCGTATATTACAGGTTTACAGCAACGATGGACCGGGATTTGACAAATCGGTTGTCGAAAGCAGCCGTTATCAGAAGATGGTATCCCGGCTGATCAGCATTATGCCGGAATCATCTTTAGTGGGAATGCTCTTAGAACATCAGGAGGACTATGTCCTGGTACAGAGTACCAATGTCGGGATGAACCAGCATGATGCGATGTCGTGGGAAGTTCTTGGCAATCATTTTGTCCGGGCGGAACAGATGGATGAAAAGACAGTGCTTTTGAATGAAACATTGGAACAGTGGCTGACACATTTCAATCCGACAGAACGCCAGCAGATGATCGATGCTTTATTTTCGCTGCTGGATGCGGCTGGGATCAAAACGGTCGATGATTTTTTTGAATTGCGTTTTTCCGGACTGCAGGAGGCCGTTCGTGCCAGTCAGGAGATTTCAGAAGATACAAGACGGCTTCTGGGAGAGGCGATCCGTTTGCTGCTCCAATCCGGAAAAGAGGCAATGCTTACTTTATGGAAAGACAAAGAGAAATAAGAGAAGAAAATGTATTATGATCTGACAAAAGGCAATATTTCAAAAAGCCTTATTTTATTCACGATTCCCATGATGGCTGGGAATTTATTGCAACAATTTTACAATATCGCGGACACGTTGATCGTAGGGCGGGTTCTGGGAAAAAATGCACTGGCAGCAGTGGGATCGGCATACACGATCATGACGTTTTTAACGTCCATTTTTATCGGCCTCAGCATGGGAGCCGGTGCGCTATTTTCGATGTACCGGGGAAGAGCGGATGAGGACTCATTTAAAATTGCGACCATTCATGCCTTTGTGATGATCCTTGCGGCAACGGTGCTTTTAAACATCGTTGTATACGTCTTTATGGATCCGATCCTTGCATTTTTGCGGGTGCCGCAGGAAGTATGGCAGGATATGAGGGCATACCTGTGGATCATATATGGTGGATTGGTCGCGACATCGGTATACAATTTTTTTGCCTGTCTGCTACGAGCGGTCGGTAATTCGGGTACGCCGCTTGTGTTTTTGGCTGTTTCGTCGGTTATGAATATTGGCTTGGATCTATTGTTGATCCTTGTATTTCATATGGGGATCCAGGGGGCAGCGCTGGCAACCGTGATCGCACAGTATGTAGCTGCTCTGGGAATCCTGCTTTATATGGTCACAAGGGGCAGAAAACTGATGCCGGCAAGAGAACACTGGCATTTTCGAAAAGATATTTTGAAAGAAATCCTGAATCTGTCGACACTTACCTGTCTGCAGCAGTCGGTCATGAATTTTGGGATCCTGCTTGTGCAGGGACTGGTCAACAGTTTTGGAGCGGTTGTCATGGCGGCGTTTGCGGCAGCAGTAAAGATTGATACCTTTGCCTATCTGCCGGTGCAGGACTTTGGAAATGCTTTTTCTACATTTGTAGCACAAAACTATGGGGCGAGAAACACGGAACGGATCCGAAAGGGAACCCGCTCAGCCTTTGGGCTCAGCATTTGTTTCAGCGCCATCATTTCAGCGCTTGTCTGCCTGCTTGCCACGCCGCTTATGAAGATTTTTATATCGGCAAAAGAGTCCGGTGTGATCGCCTGTGGAGTGAAATATTTGCGGATTGAAGGTGCCTGCTATGTGGGCATCGGCTGTCTGTTCCTTTTATATGGATATTACCGGGGGATCAAAAAAGCAGAAATGTCACTGGTACTTACCGTGATCTCACTGGGACTGCGGGTTGTGCTTGCTTATCTTCTGGCACCGTGGATCGGAGAAACGGGGATCTGGATGGCAATTCCGATCGGCTGGGTGATCGCGGATGCGGTTGGCCTGATTTACATGAAAAGACATGATACAAGTTTGTTACACAGATCGACTACAATATAAGCAAGTCGTTGGGTGGAAGCGAGGGGCATTACATATTATAGCAGGAGGCAGGAAACATGATAAACATTCTGATCGTAGAAGATGAGGAAGCGATTTCGAATCTGATAAAAATGAGTCTGACTAAGGCCGGGTATCACTGCGAGCAGGCAATGGATGGGATAGCGGCAGCAGACTGTATTGAACAGAGTACCTATGATCTGATCCTGTTAGATGTGATGCTTCCAGGTCTGAACGGTTATGAACTGCTGGATTTTATTAAGACAATCGGTACTCCGGTTATTTTTATTACAGCGATGGGAAGCGTAGAAGACCGGGTAAAGGGGCTTCGCAGCGGTGCCGATGATTATATTACGAAACCATTTGAAATGATCGAACTTCTGGCGCGTGTCGAGACCGTTTTGCGCCGGTATCACAAAGCGGACGACAAGCTGGAAGTGTTTGATATTCAAATCGATATTTCTTCCCGGCAAGTGTTGCAGAAGGGAAAACCGGTTTCACTTACCATGAAAGAGTTTAACCTTTTGCTGTTTTTTGTGAGAAATAAAAATATTGCATTGTACCGGGAGACCATCTATGAAAATATATGGGGAAGTGACTTTTTGGGGGACAGCCGTACTGTGGATCTGCATGTACAGCGTCTCCGGAAAAAATTAAACTGGTCGGAACATATTAAATCTGTTTATAAGATAGGGTATCGGTTGGAGGTCTGATTTGAAATTTTACTGGAAAATTTTTATTGTATTTTTTATTTTACTTTCGGTTACCTTTTCCGTCTTTGGAACCTGGATGATACGGGCGTCTTTTCAATCGTCTTTGCAGCGCGAGATCGATATGGGAATGACGCGCAATGAATTGTACCGTACGGCACTGCGCAGCATAGCAGATTCCATGCCGGCCGGATATTTTACCCAACAGGGTCATTCGATGGCGGATCTGGTAAAGGTGTGGAAAGAAAGTGCAGCCGATCAGGACGGCACTTTGCTGGTATATGATGAAAACAAAAATCTTATTTACTCGGATCAGGATGACAAGGAGGATCTGACGTTATTCGATCGTGTAAACTCAGAAAACCGGGTGCATCAGGTTTGCCAGAATGGGGAAACCCATTATCTGCGTACGGTAAGTTATATGGTTGTGTCGGAAAATCTGCGCGGGTACTATATCGAGACGCAGACGAATCTGGACGAAATTTACCGGCAGCGTCAGGACAAATCAAGGCGTTATGAATATATTGTCTGTATTGTTCTGTTATGCTGCGCGGTGCTCTCTTTCCTGTTGTCATATATTCTTACCAAGCCGGTGCGGCAGCTATCAACGACCGCAAGATTGTTTTCACAGGGAAATCTGGGGCAGCGGATCACGTTGCGGGGGGAAGATGAAATCAGTCTGCTGGCAGAGGATTTCAATTATATGGCAGACCGTTTACAGGAAAAAATGCACCAATTGGAAGAGCATGCAAAAAATCAAGAGGATTTTACCGCTGCTTTTGCACATGAACTAAAGACGCCACTGACTTCGATCATTGGCTACAGTGAGATGCTTCGCTCTCTGTCGCTGTCGGAAGAGGAGCAATTGGTGGCAGCAGATTATATTTATTCCGAGGGAAAACGCCTGGAGTCTTTGTCATACAAGCTGTTGGAACTGTTTCAAATACAAAAGGGAGAACTGACGATGGCGCCGGTTTCCATGGTGGCACTCGGAGAAGCAGTAAAGAGAGTAACAGAGCAGAATCTGAAAAACAAGAATATGCAGCTTGATGTTTCGATGGAACACGGAGAGGTGAACGGAGAAGCGGATCTTTTGATCTCGCTGTTTTCTAATTTGATCGACAACGGCAAGAAAGCATCTGAGGAAGGACAGCACATCCAGATGACAGGGAAAACGATGGAACATGGTTATCAGGTTGTCATTGAAGACCACGGAAAAGGGATTGCCAAGGATGAGATTGAGAAAATCTTTAAACCTTTTTATATGGTGGATAAATCACGATCACGCAAGGAAGGCGGAGCCGGTCTTGGCATGACACTTTGTCAGGAGATCATCAAGCAGCATGGAGCTGACTGCAGGGTGGAAAGTGAGCCAGGCAGGGGAACGCGTGTGATCATAGAATTTACCGGGGAGGTGACGGTGTGAAATTTGGCAAGAAAGTGATCGGGGTACTGCTGCTTGCAATTTTATTTTTTGCAGTGGCTGAATTTATGCCGGTGTGGATGGGAAAACTGATGGATAAACAAACGATCGGACAAGCGGTTGTGACCAAAGATACTTCGTCGAATAATAGCGCACATATGCACATATCCGATGAAGAAAAATATAAAATCCTGTCCGTGCAGGAAGACAGCACATATTTGTTTAAGGCAAAAGATCTGGCGCAGCTGCTGGACTATGACAGCGAATTTTTGTCCAAATTAAAAAAACAGCTGGAACGACTTAAAGAGCTGAAAGTGATGGATTTTTCAGATCTTTGTGAAAACCTGACAGACAGTTTTGTAGGCGCTTCTTATTATTCGGTCACAGATCAGTTTTATGGAACCAATGGTTTTGCCTACTGGCAGTTGAAGTTCAATGACGAGAAGAATCAGACGGAATATGAGATCGCATTTGATCTGGATTCTGAGAAAATATATTATTTTTATGGTGATGGAAAATCAATATCACAATTTTGGAAAAAACAAAAAGGGAAAAGTGAAGATGAGGTGACACAAAAAGCAAAGACGGTTCAGAAATATATGGCGTTATATCACAGTGGTACCAGCACAGCGTTCAACGCCAACTGGAATGACGAAATGCTGCTGGCAGATGGAACTGCCCTCATAAAAAAAGGTGGGATAAAGGTTCCATTACAAACGATTTTAGAAAGAAATAAAAAAAAGGCGGTGGAAATCATGCTTGTTACGTTTGGAAATTTATGTGGAGACAGAAGAAGTAGTCTGCTCCTATCAGGAAGTGTTGCGATTTCCTCAAATTACGATGCATAGAAAATGATACAAAAAAGATACTTCTTTTTGAAAATTAAGATACAATGTCAGGTTATGCTGGTCTTGTATTTCAGAAAGGAGGTATTTTTTTATGAGAAGTACAAAAAAATATATTACAATGGGATTGTTTGTTTCCGTGATCTTTGTGGCAGCTTTGGCAGTATGTTGGAGTCTACTTGGGAAACGATCGTATGCAGGTTCACAGGAAACGCAAACGGAGCAAAACGTGAGCAGTCAGACAGAAAGCAGTTACGATCGCAGCAATGTGAAAAAGTCAAAAAGTACCTCGGATCTTTTGGTTCTTGTAAATAAGACCAATGCTTTACCGGATGGTTATCATCAGAAATTGAAACAGTTAAAGAATGGAAAGTTTGTTGCGAACGTGATGTATTTGCATCTGCGGGATATGTGGTTTGATTGTGAAGCACAGAATTCAAGCTATTCTATTGCGGTAGTAAGCGCATATCGCAGCCACAATAAACAGGAAACTCTTTTGCAACAGGAAATTGCGAAAAATGAAAGGTTTGGTATGAGCCGCAAGGAAGCCTTGAATGACGCCCTTCGCACCGTGGCGCCGTCCGGCTACAGTGAACATGAAACCGGGTTATGTGTTGACATTACCGCAAAACGAAACCAGCAATTGAATAAACAACAAGAAGATATGCCGGAAAACCGATGGCTGCAAAAACACTGTGCCGAATATGGATTTATACTTCGTTATCCAAAGGGAAAAGAGAAGATAACGGGAAATGATTATGAACCGTGGCATTTCCGGTATGTCGGAAAGAAAGCGGCAAAAGAGATCATGCAGAAAAAAATTACGTTGGAAGAGTATTTACAGGAAAAATAAGTGGAAGTAGAATAGAAATAGATAGAAAAATAAATGAGGAAAGCTCCAATATTGAGGTGAATATGGCCTTGGTATCGGGGCTTTTTTTTGTGAAAAATCAGAAAATCCAACACAGTGCTTCCTGTATATGGTAAAATACTAGATAATAGTTGTGTATGGGAACTGCGTAAAAAATGAAGGGAGATGGATCTGATGAGAGAAAAAATAAAATACGGGTGGATATTGGTGATCGTCGTAGCAGTCGGTTTGCTGGCAGCCGTTTTTATCTGCAAGCGACAGCCATGGAAGCAGGCGGTATATCCGGTTCACTGGGAGAACGACAAGATTCAGAAGATGGTGATTACTGCTTATGATCCGCAGATGATACAGGAATTGAGAAGAGATAAGAAAGCGTCGGAGATGTATTGTGTGTCGCTCACTGACGCAAATGCGATCAAAGCAGTGACCCGTGTTATGCATTCATTTTCCACGGACAAACCGGCGTGTGATGAGTCTGTTCTAAAAGATTCGGATAAAAAATATGATGTTGCCGGTTATGATGCAGATGGGAATGTCACGGATCAAATGACCATCTATGACCGCTATATTAAGCTGGACAAGGTTTATGAATTGGAAAGCAGGAATATAAG
>CAKREC010000027.1 GCA_934316925.1 uncultured Eubacterium sp. | reverse complement strand
ATATTGGCAAGCGCGATAACAAGACCTTTGACGATATGCTCGCGTTCCCTCGTTCTCGCAAGATCGTATTTCGTACGTCTTTCGATAACGTCGATCTGGTGATCCACAAAGGAAGAGTGGGAGAAGTATACAATGTTGGCGGACATAATGAAATGAAAAATATTGACATTGTCAAACTGATCTGTAAAGAACTGGATAAGCCGGAAAGTCTGATCACTTATGTAGCAGACCGCAAGGGTCATGACATGCGGTATGCGATCGACCCAACGAAGATCCATGATGAACTTGGCTGGCTTCCGGAGACAAAATTTGCAGACGGAATTAAAAAGACCATTCAGTGGTATCTGGATAACAAAGAGTGGTGGGAGACGATCATTTCCGGAGAATATCAGCAGTATTATGAAAAAATGTATAAAAATCGGTAGATGGAGGTGTCTTTTATGAAGGCATTTGTAACAGGAGTAGCCGGACAACTGGGCTATGATATTGTAAGAGAACTGGAAAAAAGAAAGATTTCTTATGTTGGTTCTGATGTGAAGGCTCTCGATGACATGGCAAATGGTGGCTGGAACAAGGATACCTATATTGCTTTGGACATTACCGATGAAGCGGCCGTTCAACAGGTGATTTTGCAGGTAAAACCGGACGTTGTCTTCCACTGTGCGGCATGGACTGCTGTGGACGCAGCCGAAGAGGAAGAAAATCAGGCGATCGTAAAAAAGGTGAACGAAGAGGGAACAAAAAATATTGCGAAAGCCTGTCAGCAGACCGGGGCTAAGATGGTTTATATTTCCACAGATTATGTGTTTGATGGACAGGGAGAGACTCCGTGGGAAGCAGATTGTAAAGAGTACGCTCCGCTCAATGTATATGGTGCGTCAAAACTGGCAGGAGAGCTGGCGGTGTCAGAACTTCTGGAGAAATATTTTATTGTTCGCATTGCATGGGTCTTTGGACAAAATGGAAATAATTTTATCAAGACGATGCTGCGTCTGGGACAGAGCCATAAAGAATTGCGGGTTGTATGTGATCAGATCGGAACGCCGACCTATACGTATGATCTGGCAAGACTTCTTGTGGATATGGCGCAGACGGAAAAATACGGATACTACCATGCGACCAATGAGGGCGGTTACATCAGCTGGTATGAATTTGCAAAAGAAATTTTTGAGCAGGCAGTGGAACTTGGTCATGCCGAGTATAAAGATGTGACGGTGCAGCCGGTTACGACAGCGGAGTATGGAGCGTCCAAAGCCGCACGTCCATTTAATTCGAGACTGCAAAAAGACAAATTAAAGCAACAGGGATTTACGCAGCTGCCAACATGGCAGGATGCTTTGAAACGTTATTTAGGAGGTTTATCATGGGACAGATTACAGTAGAAAAAAATGCAGGTGGAATCGAAGGATTGTGTGTGATCGAACCAACCGTTCACGGAGATGAGCGCGGTTATTTTATGGAAACATACAGCCAGAGAGATATGGAAGAGGCTGGCCTTTCTATGGTTTTTGTGCAGGATAATCAGTCTTCTTCAACCAAGGGTGTACTGCGGGGACTGCATTTTCAAAAGGAATTTCCGCAGGGCAAACTGGTTCGCGTGATCAAGGGCGAAGTTTTTGATGTGGCAGTTGATCTTCGCAAGCATTCCAAGACATATGGCAAATGGTTTGGAATCCGCCTTTCTGAGGAGAACAAAAAGCAGTTTTATATTCCGGAAGGATTTGCACATGGATTTTTAGTGCTCAGTGAAAGTGCGGAGTTCTGCTATAAATGTACCGATTTTTATCATCCGGGTGATGAGGGCGGCATGGCATGGAATGATCCGGAGATTGGCATTGAGTGGCCAATGGTTGAGGGCAATTACGATGGAACAGCCAGTGCGAAAGCGTATCATATGATCGATGGCACCCCACTTACTTTGAGTGAGAAAGATCAGTTGTGGAAAGGATTAAAGGAGACATTTAGTTTTGATGCGTAGATGGATCTTATCGGGGATCACGGTGATATGGATGATCCTTATCTTCTCTTTTTCAGCCCAGCCGGCCAGCGAATCAACACAGATGAGCCACCGGGTGGGATACGAAGTGGGACGGCTGTTTGTACCGGGATTTTCTGGCTGGGACGCTGAGCGCCAGCTGTATTTTGCAGAAAAAGTTGATTATCCGGTGAGAAAAACCGCGCACGCTACCGAGTATGCGATCCTTGCGGTTCTACTCTTTTTTACACTGGGAACGTATGGGATAACGGAAAGAAAAGAGATCGCCCTGGCGATCCTGTTGACGGCAGTGTATGCGGCTACGGATGAGTTTCATCAATTGTTTGTGCCGGGACGGAGTGGCAGGATTACCGATGTGATGATCGACACAGCCGGGGCTGTTGTGGGAACCGTTCTGACAAAACTGGTTCTGTTTGCAGGATCGAAGATCCGAAAGACGATCGCATGGATTCTCGCAATCTGTTTTGCTGCCACAGTTTTTCCGGGACAGGCGGAGGCAGAGCAGAAATTTACAGTGACAACGATCAGTGAGGAACAGAAAGAATTTATGACGGGCGTATCCTTTCCGGAGAAGGGGAGCAAGATTGCAATGTCCTCCTTGCGGGAAGTACACATTCGTTATTATGATATGAATGGGAAAAAGAAGAATGGTACGCTGATCGTCAATAAGAAGATTGCAAAGAAAACAGCATCGGTATTCAAGGAGTTATACAAGATCAAATACCGCATTCAGCGGGTTGAAGTGGTAGATATGTATGATGCTGACGATGAAACCTCTATGGCTGCCAACAATACATCGGCATTTAATTACCGACTGATCGCTGGCAGCAACAGATTGAGCAAGCACGGTCTTGGTCTGGCGATCGATTTGAATCCACGGATCAATCCCTGTGTAAAGAACGGAAAAGTGTCCCCTACCAATGCAAAAGTTTACAAAAACCGGAATGTAAAAACATGCAAAGGAAAATACAAAAAGTACATGATACACAAAAATGATAAGGTGTACCGGATCTTTAAAAAGTATGGCTTCAGCTGGGGCGGAGACTGGCACAGCCTGAAAGATTATCAGCATTTTGAGTATCTAGGTTAATTCAGCAATACGGCTGACTCCGACATAGATCTCAGAAATTTTGTACCAGGTCCGGAATCCGACGATACCGTCCGGTGTTAAATTAAATATTTTTTGAAATGTCTTAACGGCTTCTTCTGTGCGAGGCCCAAAGATGCCATCTTCGGCAATTTTGGGAATGAGAGGATAGGCATCGGATATTACATTCAGCTGCCTTTGTATTGTTCTCACATCTTCGCCTACGGAGCCGTTTCTTAATGGTGTTCCCGGATAGGAAGAGGGAACGCCGGAAATTTCTTCTGTTTCGTTGATATAAATCGAATCTCCATAATAATTTCGCAGAATTTCAATCGCACTGTACCCCTGATCGCCAAGCGATTTGGAACCCCACTGGCTCATCCAGTTTGGACAGCTGACATTTTTTCCGTCGCAGTACTGTGTCAGGATCGGCTGCTCAATGCCGGGACGGGACAAAAAGTTACTGAAGATCTCGTCAACAACGCGGCTGATGCTGTCAAATACATTTCGATTCGGGATCCATTTGTGATCGTAGGCAGTCGAAGTTGTAATCGTAAAGGTATATCCTTTGTTGCGATACCATTCGGTATAAACCCGGTTGAGCGTAAAAGACTGGATCGCAAGGATATTTGCCTGGATCGTGGCTTCCGGCCAGGTGGAATAGATTTCGCTGCTGGCAACATTTTTAATATAGTCGCGGTATCGTACATAGTAATCTTTGGCAGAGCGGTCGCTTGGCGGTCCGTCGTGGACGACAACATATTCCGGGATCACAACGCGGCTCAACACGATCTCGCCGGTTTCATTGACATCTTTTACTTCGCTTTCCGGGATTTTGGGTGGATAATCGCCCCAAAGTGTGTGATCCGGGATGACAAAAAGTTCCGTGCTGTTCGGATCTCCGGTGGCAAGTGGGAGAAGGCAGGCATTTTGAATGGCGGTCTCCCCGGAGAAAATTTCGGCTCCGTTGACCGTGATCGGTTCGTAGCCGGGAGCGGAGATCGTGATCGTATATTCCGAATAAGGTTTATTGGCACCGGGTTCCATGGAATATTCAACCGGAGGTGCTTCGAGAGAAAGTTCATCAATCTGTCCGGAGTTGTTGGTGGTTGTCTGCTCAATGATCTGTTCAGGTTCATTTTCACTTGCAATTTCAACGGACGCTCCGGCAATTGGCAGATTGGTATTATCACTTGTTACATTAACCAGTAGATTTCCGTAATCCATAGCGTTACCTGTTTGACTTTTTTCTATCATATTTATGTAAATTGTGTGAATTTTATTCTGACCTATTGCACAAAAATAATGGTTGCGTTATTCTAAAAAGTACCGCAAGAACAAAATTTGTCAGGAGGAGAAACATGGGACAGTACAAAAAGTACATAAAACCGTATCTCTCTGCGTTTATTTTGGGACCGATCTT
Source organism: uncultured Eubacterium sp. (assembly GCA_934316925.1). Classification (GTDB taxonomy): domain Bacteria; phylum Bacillota; class Clostridia; order Lachnospirales; family Lachnospiraceae; genus Eubacterium_F. The sequence continues at coordinate 24,391 of CAKREC010000027.1, read as the reverse complement.
TATGATCGTAGAAGTACTCGGAGAGGTGATCTTACCCAAACTGATGTCACTTATCATTAACTATGGATGTGGACAGGCAGCAGGAGTGGAGCCGAGAGGGATCGGCTATATTATAGGAATTGGAGTTGCGATGATCGTGACAGCTGTGTTGATGATGTTGGGCGGCGTGCTTGGCGCTTACTTTGCTGTAAAAGCATCCGTCAATTTCGCAGCGGATCTTCGCAAGGATGTATTCACAAAAGTGCAGGGGTTTTCCTTTGCCAATATTGAAAAGTTTTCGACGGGTTCACTGGTTACCCGTCTGACCAATGATATTACGAATCTGCAGAATGTTGTGCAGATGGCACTGCGTATGATGCTTCGGGCTCCCGGTATGTTGATCGGAGGTCTGATCATGGCATTTATACTTAACGCCAGATTGGCTGTCATTTTCTGCGTGGTGATCCCGATTCTGGTGCTCTCTCTGTTTTTTGTCATGTCAAAGGCGTTTCCGAGATTTAACATCATGCAGACAAAGATCGATGCCCTGAATTCCAGAATTCAGGAGAACATCACAAACCAGCGTGTTGTAAAATCATTTGTTAGAGATGATTTTGAAAAAGATACCTTTGACCGCGCCAATGAAGATCTGAAAGACAATACGATGCGCGCGATGAAGATCGTGATCCTTACGATGCCGATCATGACACTGGCGATGAATGTGACGGTCATGGCAGTCGTATGGTTTGGCGGCAAGCAGATTCTGGCAGGCAGTATGCCGGTTGGTGATCTGACAGCGTTTACGACTTATGTGACACAGATTTTGATGTCTTTAATGATGGCATCGATGATCTTTATCCAGGGTTCCCGTGCGCTGGCATCTTCGAAGCGAATCAAAGAAGTGCTGAACACAACGATCAATCTGAATGATGAACAGGCATCCCGAAAAGACAAGAAAGTAGAAGAGGGACGCATTGAGTTTCGTGATGTTTCGTTCCGGTACTATAAAAATCACAAGACGAATGTACTGGATCATATCAGCTTTGAAGCAAAGCCGGGCGAGGTTATCGGTATTATTGGTTCAACCGGATCTGGCAAGAGTTCACTGGTACAGTTGATCCCAAGACTGTACGACTGCGATGAAGGTGAAGTTTTGGTAGACGGGATCAATGTAAAAGAGTATTCTCTGGAACATCTGCGCAATGGGGTAGCGATGGTTCTGCAGAAAAACACCCTGTTTTCCGGCACGATCATGGACAACCTTCGATGGGGAGATGAAAATGCTACCGATGAAGAAGTATACGAGATGGCGAAAGCTGCGCAGGCAGATCTGTTTGTAAAAGATTTTACCGATGGATATAACATGGAACTTGGACAGGGTGGTGTCAATGTATCCGGTGGACAAAAGCAGCGTCTTTGTATTGCCAGAGCTTTATTGAAAAAGCCGAAGATCCTGATTCTGGACGACAGTACCAGTGCGGTTGACACCGCGACAGAGAGCAAGATCCGGGAGAGCTTTTCTACTTCTTTAAAAGACAGCACCAAACTGATCATTGCACAGAGAATTTCTTCGGTGGAAGGTGCAGACCGGATCCTTGTTATGGATGATGGCAGGATTGTAGGACAGGGAACTCACGATGAATTGTTGAAGAGCTGTGATGCATATCAGGAGATTTATTATTCACAGAAAGACAAAGAGGAGGTGGCACAATGAGCAGACCAGCAGGACCTAGAAGAGGACCGGGTGGCCCAGGCGGTCCGGGCGGACGGCATATGATGGGCGGAAAGCCGAAAAATGCAGGAGCTACCATAAAACGTTTGTTATCGTATTTATCAAAAGACCGGTTGGGACTTTTTGTTGCTTTCATTTGTGTGATCATAAACAGCGCATCTATGCTGGCCGGATCATATCTGTTGTCGCCGATCATTGACAATATTACAAAATATGCCACGCTTTATATGAAAGCAGCTGCCGATGCGAAACAGGCAGTTTTATTGGAAGGAACCGGGATTCTTTTGCGCGGCATTTTGGTGATGCTGTGTATATATGGAATCGGTGTGGTCGGCAACTATTTACAGCAGAGGATCATGCTTGGCGTATCCCAGCGTTCACTGATACGGATCCGTAAAGATCTGTTTGATCATTTGCAGGATATGCCGGTTCGTTATTTTGACACTAATAGTACCGGCGATATTATGAGCCGTTTTACCAATGATGTAGATACGATCGGTGAGCTGATGAACAATACGGTTGTGCAGTTGATCTCCGGAAGTATCAGTGTAGTGGGGACGCTCGCTATTATGCTTTATATGAATGTCGGACTGGCATTTGTTACAGTGATCTTGGTTCCTGTTATGTTAAAAGCAGGAGGCGCTCTTGCCAAGAAAAGCTCCAAATTTTATGGACAACAGCAGCAGGCACTCGGAGCAGTCAACGGTTACATTGAGGAAACGGTGACTGGACAGAAGGTTGTAAAAGTATTCTGCCATGAGGAAAAGGCAGTGAATGAATTTACCACTTTGAATAACGATCTCAGAGATAAACAGATCAAGGCACAGTTCTTTGGTGGTATCATGGGACCGGTCATGGGAAATATCGGACAGGTATGCTATAGTATGACTGCCATGGTAGGTGGTATTTTGTGTGTGCTCGGCAAGATGACGATCGGAAATCTGACGGTGTTTGTAAATTATTCCAGACAGTTCAGCCGTCCGATCAACGAATTGTCCATGCAGGTAAATACAATCTTTTCGGCACTTGCCGGAGCAGAGCGTGTCTTTAAGGTAATGGATGCGGATGTGGAAGAACTTGATCCGGAAGATGCGATTGACATGGATGAGATCAAAGGCGATGTTATCATGGAGCACGTTACGTTTGGTTATGATCCGGACAAAACCATCCTGAAAGACATCAATCTGTATGCGCATGCCGGACAGAAGATTGCGTTTGTTGGATCGACCGGAGCGGGCAAGACGACGATCACAAATCTTTTGAACCGTTTTTATGACATTGAAGAAGGAACCATTACCATTGATGGTGTGGATCTGAAACACTATAAGAGAAGAAGCCTTCGATCACATATTGCTATGGTACTGCAGGACACACATCTGTTCAGCGGCACCGTTATGGAAAATATCCGTTATGGACGCCCGGATGCTACGGATGAAGAAGTGATCCAGGCAGCAAAGACAGCCAGTGCGCATTCCTTTATTGTACGTTTAGAGGATGGATATGATACGGTTCTGGAAGGGGACGGAAGTAACCTGAGTCAGGGACAGCGGCAGCTTTTGAATATCGCTCGTGCGGCACTGTCCAAAGCGCCGATCTTGGTACTGGATGAAGCGACAAGCTCGGTTGATACGCGAACCGAAATGCATATTGATCATGGCATGGAGCGGCTGATGAAAAACCGGACAACATTTGTGATCGCACATCGTCTTTCTACAGTTCGTAATGCGGACTGCATCATGGTTTTGGAACATGGAGAGATCATAGAGCGTGGAACGCATGAAGAACTTTTAGAGAAAAAGGGAAGATATTATCAGTTGTATACAGGAGCAGTCGAACTTGCATAAGAGCCTGGCAAATTTTATCGTATTGCTGGACAAATGCCATGCAATACGATAAAATATTATGAGATATTTTTTGGAAGGAGAGATACATGATGTTTATGAAAAATTATAAAAGAATCCTCAGTCTGGTGCTCAGTACAGCCGTTGTACTGGCAACTGCGACAGTAGAGCCAGTTCTGTCAAAAGCAGACACAACAAGTGTTGCTTCCGGTTCGGGAGTGAGTACCGATGTGACACCGTCCCCATCCCCATCACCGGCAGTTGACCCGGAGGCAATTCAGCTGAACCGCACCTCCGCTACATTGATGGCAGGAAAAAAGATCACTTTGACAATGACGGGCACGACCAATACGGTGACATATGTTTCCAAGAATGAAGACATTGCTTCTGTTACCGGAGCCGGTGTTGTAAAAGGATTGAAAAAAGGAACTGCTGTGATCGAGGCAAGTGTGGATGGTGTTGTTCGTACATTTACTTTGACAGTTGTAGCCAAGATGCGTAAGAAAGATTTTGGCAAATTCAATGGAGAAAACTTTGTAAGTTTCTGCGTTCGCAAAGGGTACAATCGTGGCTATGCCTGGGTTGGCCAGTGGAAAGGCGGCAGCAAAAAGAAGACGACCTATCGCGGTATCAAGATTGGCAAATCCAAGAGCAATATTACTAAGGCTTATGGCGAATTGACCTGGAAAAAATGCACATCAAAAGATCCGTTTACGAAGATGAAAGGTCTGAAGAAGAACAAAGTAAAGAAGTATGCAGATGTTACATATGGAAAATACAGAATCCGTTTTTATGTAAACAGCAAAAACAAAGTCGTTGCGATCATCTATGCATGCAACATTGGAAAGATTAAGAAAAAAGCATTGAGAAGCTATATGTAGACAGTGACCCGGCAGCGATTACCGGGGGATTGTTGGATGTAAAAAGGACTCAAGCTATATCATCTCCAAAAGGTTTGGAAGAAAGATAGCCTGAGTCCTTTTTTTGTAGAAAATCAATCGTTTAGGCGAAATGTATTGCAAAGTGGCAAAATATATGGGAAAATGTGAGATAAAAAGGGGGAGTAGTATGGTAACTTATTTCTTACCAGCAGTTTTGTTTGGACATTTTATTTTAATGATCGGTGGTATTCTCTATGGGATTGATGATGTATGGTATCAGGAGAAAAGAAACAGACTGATTGCTATTGCGGTATATATTATGGCATTGATATCAGTTGCAGCAGTTCTTATTATTGTCTATTTTCCATTTCCGGTTATGCAGGATGAGATTTTGTTCAATATACAAAATGATTTGGGACAAGTAAATAACTTTATTCCATTTTATAGCATCTATCATAATATTCTGGATGCGTTTCATGGGTATATTGGCAGTTTTTTGTTACAATGTATAGGAAATATTTTATTATTTGTTCCATTTGGCTTTTTTGTACGAATATTAAGCCAGAATTGGAAAAAAGTGTTTGTAATTTGCATTGTGTTTAGTTTATCAATCGAACTTATGCAGGGATTATTTGGCATATTGCTTGGCTATATGTATCGAAGTGTGGATATCGACGATTTATTGTTGAATGTTGCAGGTGGTATTCTTGGTGGGGAGATAGCAGCCAGACTGGTAAATTTGCCAAAAGGGGAGAAAAAATGATAGCAGCTGAGAAGTTGGAGAGATCACTGCTCTGAACTCTCCTCATCGGTTGCTGTTTCTTCTACAGCTGTCTCCTTTTCCTTTGGTGGCTGGCACAGCCATACGAGGATGCTCATCAGTATGGACAATACGATCGGAGCCAGGTAGATGACCATCTGCATCTCGTGGGATATCGTGTATACATCGGTGTTAAACCAAACAATAAGACCGAAATAAACAATAAAGACAATTGTGCCTACAATTGTAGAAACGATGCGGGCAACTTTGCTTTCGCTACCGCCTAATTTAGCACGTAATAAGAAATATACGAAGAAAAATGCTACAATGGAATCGAAAAGACCAAACAGCAGCATACCGGGATTCATGATCATAATTAGTCACTCCTTTTTTTCAATATCATTATTGTATCGGATTTTTCACACAGATTCAACAAATTTCATGAAAAAGATGAAAAAATGGGATTGACATTTGCAACAAGAAATGGTAAACTGACTCTTGCATGCAGGAATGGCGGAATTGGCAGACGCGCACGGTTCAGGTCCGTGTGGTAGCAATACCATGTGGGTTCAAGTCCCATTTCCTGCACACATAGAATACACAAACTCCTTATTGAAAGGAGTTTTTTTTTATGCTAAAATATCTCTGTGTGTTTAAAAAAGAAAACACATAAGTTAAATATACTTTGGAGGCAAAAAGATGAACAAAGCAAAGAAAATCATGAAGAATCAGGGGATAGATTCCGGTAAAAAGGTAAGAAGAACTGAGAGTTCGGTTTCGTCTAAAAATATAGTCCTGATCACAATCGGTATTTTGGTAGTTTTGGTTCTTTGTTTAGGAACCTGCTATAGCAAATTACGCCCAAGAAATATCCTTGTGGTACAAGGCAATGTAAGTGGTGCTTCGGTTAGCAGCAAGCTGTCTTATCAGGATGCGATGTATGATATTTACAATATTGAAGCACAGTACAACAGCATGTCCGCTTTATATGAGCAGTTCTATGGTTCTACATTCTGGGAAGCGACGAACCTTGACAGTAAGGGACATACAGGCTCACAGCTGGCAAAGAAAGAAGTTATGAACAACTTGAAGCTGAGAGAGATCCTTTGCTTAGAAGCAGAGCAGGCTGGTGTTACGTTGAATGATGATGAGAAAAAACAGGTAGAGACAGATTTAGATACGTTCATGGGCAAACTTACTGCAAAACAGAAGAAGATGGACGGATTCACCAAGAAACGTATTCGCAAAGCCATTGAAAGACAGGCGTTGGCGGATAAGTATAAAGAGCAGATCATTGCTTCTTTTGGCATTGATGAGGATGCGATCAAAGCGACGGTCAGCAAAGAGGACAATCGTCAGTATACCATTCAGTATTATACGATTGCTAAGACTACGACAGATTCCGATGGCAATTCGGCTAATAAGAGTGCTGCCGATCTGAAACAGGCAAAGAGTGATATGGAAGCACTTCAGAAAAAAGCTGCAAAAGCAAAAGATTTTACAAAAGACATTATTACGGATTCCAACAGTGACAATGTGGATGACAAAACAGGAATTTCTTATGCTACGGAAGATCTGGTAGAGACAGATACAAGTTTTGGTACGGCAGATCTTCGTAAGGCGATCAAGAAGATGAGCAACAATGCAGTTTCTGATGTTATGGAGACAGACGATGCTTACTATGTGATCAAGATGGTAAACAACAACGATTCTGCAGCCTATGACAAAGCTTGCGAAGAAGCTGTTGAAAATGAAAAAGAAACTAAGTTTGATGAGAAATACAAAAACGATATTAAACCAAACTACACAGCAAAGGCACAGAGCTATTGGAAGAGTGCTGTTACCGTTGGTTATATCACTTATGATGAAGACGCATCCGAGTCTACTTCTACGGAAGAATAATTTCGGATTGTTATGATATATTTGGCACAATTACAAGGAGGAAGCCATGGCAAACGTAAAGAGAGTTTATGTGGAAAAAAAGCAGCCTTACGCTGTACGTGCAGTTGAGTTGAAACAGGAGATCAGAAAGTATCTGGATCTGAAAGAGATTGAAGATGTACGTGTGCTGATCCGCTATGATGTGGAAGCACTTTCTGATGCTACTTATGAGAAAGCATTGGTTACTGTTTTCTCTGAACCACCGGTTGATACGGTTTATGAAGGAGATTTCCCGAAAGAAGCGGACGATCGTGTGTTTTCTGTAGAGTACCTTCCTGGACAGTTTGACCAGCGTGCAGATTCTGCAGAGCAGTGTGTAAAATTGTTAAATGAAAAAGAAGAGCCGATCATCCGCTCGGCAACTACTTATGTACTGTCGGGAAAGATTTCGGATGAAGATTTTGAAAGAGTAAAAGAGTATTGCATCAACCCGGTTGATTCCAGAGAGACCGATGAGACTATTCCGGATACTTTGGTTACCAAGTTTGAAGAGCCGGCAGACGTTATCATTTTTGATGGATTCAAAGATATGCCGGAAGATCAGTTGAAGGAACTGTTTAACTCTCTTGGTCTTGCGATGACGTTCAAAGATTTTCTTCATATTCAGAATTATTATAAGAACGAAGAAAAGAGAGATCCTTCGATGACGGAGATCCGTGTTTTGGATACTTATTGGTCAGATCACTGCCGACACACAACATTCCAGACAGAACTTAAGAATGTTTCTTTTGAAGATGGTGATTATACCAAACCGATGAAAGATACATTTGACTCATACAAGGCTTCTCACGATGAGATGTATAAGGGAAGAGATGACAAGTTTGTTTCTCTTATGGACATTGCGCTTCTTGGCATGAAAAAACTCCGCGAAGAAGGCAAATTGGACGATATGGAAGTTTCCGATGAGATCAATGCCTGCTCGATCGTGGTTCCTGTCGAAATTGACCATGGAAATGGACCGGAGACCGAAGAGTGGCTTGTATTTTTCAAGAATGAGACACATAACCACCCAACGGAAATTGAGCCATTTGGTGGTGCGGCTACCTGTCTTGGTGGTGCGATCCGCGATCCGTTGTCAGGTCGTGGCTATGTATACCAGGCAATGCGTGTTACCGGAGCAGCAGATCCTACCAAGTCTTTGAAAGAGACGATGGAAGGCAAACTTCCGCAGAGAAAGATTGTTACCGGAGCAGCAAAGGGATACAGTTCTTATGGAAACCAGATCGGACTTGCTACCGGATTGGTTGATGAGATCTATCATCCAAATTATGTTGCCAAGCGTTTGGAGATTGGTGCCGTTATGGGTGCAGCTCCTAGAAAAAATGTAATCCGTGAAAACTCAGATCCGGGTGACATCATTATCCTTTTGGGTGGTCGTACCGGTCGAGATGGCTGTGGTGGAGCAACTGGTTCTTCCAAAGCTCACAATACGGAATCCATTGATACCTGCGGTGCTGAAGTTCAGAAAGGTAATGCACCTACAGAACGTAAGATCCAGCGTTTGTTCCGCAGAGAAGAAGTCAGCAGCCTGATCAAGAAATGTAACGACTTTGGAGCCGGTGGTGTATCGGTTGCCATTGGTGAGTTGGCAGATGGCCTGGTTGTAGATCTTGATAAAGTGCCAAAGAAATATGCGGGTCTGGATGGAACAGAACTTGCTATTTCCGAGTCTCAGGAACGTATGGCAGTTGTCGTAGATAAAAAAGACGTAGACAAGATGCTTGCTTATGCAGCAGAAGAAAACCTGGAAGCAGTATGTGTAGCTGAGGTTACAGAAGATCCACGTCTGGTTTTGAAATGGAGAGGCAAAGATATTGTCAATATCTCCCGCGCATTCCTGGATACGAATGGTGCTCATCAGGAGACCGATGTTGTTGTGACAACACCAAAGAAAGAAGACAATTATTTAAATAAAGTAGAACAGGTAACTTCCTTTAAAGATGCTTTCCTGAAAAAACTCAGCAGTTTGAACGCATGTTCCAAGAAGGGTCTTGTAGAGATGTTTGACAGTTCCATTGGTGCATGTACCGTTACGATGCCTTATGGCGGTAAATACCAGTTGACGCCAACCCAGACGATGATCGCAAAATTACCGGTTCTGGATGGCAAATGCGATACGGTAACTATGATGAGTTATGGTATGGATCCATATCTTATGAGCTGGAGTCCATATCACGGAGCAGAGTACGCAGTACTGACTTCCGTTGCTAAGATCGTTGCAGCCGGTGGTGATTATAAGAAGATCCGGTTTACGTTCCAGGAATACTTCAAACGCATGACAGAAGATCCAAAGAGATGGGGCGAGCCTATGGCAGCACTCCTTGGTGCCTATGAAGCGCAGATTCAGTTGGGACTGCCATCGATCGGTGGTAAGGACAGTATGTCAGGAACGTTCAATGATATTGATGTTCCACCAACCTTGTGCTCTTTTGCGGTTGATGTTGCAAAATTGTCAGATGTTATTACCGATGAGTTGAAAGAGGCTGGACATCGTTTGGTTAAGTTTACGATTGAAAAAGATGAGTATGATCTTCCGGTATTCTCTTCGATCATGGCACAGTATGAGAAGATCACGCAGTTGATGAGACAGGGTGTGATCAAGGCTGCCTATGCACTTGATGGCAATGGTGTAGCAGATGCGATCGCTAAGATGGCATTTGGAAATAAGATCGGTGCGATGTTCTGCAAACACAAACCGAAAGAATATTTCTTTGCGCCTGCTTATGGCGAGATCGTAGCAGAGATCAAAGAAGAAGACCTGGCTAAACTGGATGAGATCGGTGTCGCTTACGACAAAGTTGGTAAGACGATTGCAGAAGAAAAATTCGTGTGCGGCGAAGAAGAAATTTCTATGGCAGAGGCACTTGAAAGCTGGAGTGGTACATTAGAAAAAGTATTCCCAACTCGTTCTGATGTTGCAGACAAAAAGATTGAAACGGGTCTGTATGACGCGAAAGATATTTATGTATGCAAACATAAAGTGGCAAAACCAAAAGTATTTATTCCGGTATTCCCAGGTACAAACTGTGAATATGATACAACATTGGCATTCCAGGCCGCTGGTGCAGATACACAGAGCATTGTATTCAAAAACATGTCAGAACAGGATATTACGGACAGTGTAGCTGCCTTTGAACAGGCAATTAACGATTCCCAGATCCTTATGTTCTCCGGCGGATTCAGTGCCGGTGATGAACCAGATGGTTCTGCTAAGTTTATTACTTCTGTATTCCGAAATGAGCGGATCAAAGAAGCAGTTCATAAATTATTGGATGAGAGAGATGGTCTTGTACTCGGTATCTGTAATGGATTCCAGGCACTGGTTAAACTTGGTCTGGTTCCTTATGGAAAGATTACAACACAGACAGCAGATTCTCCTACTTTGACTACAAACAGCATTGGACGTCATATTTCCAAATCTGTTTATACCAAAGTTGTAACAAACAAGTCTCCTTGGCTGCAGGAAGCAGAACTTGGCGGAGTATATGCAATCCCGGCTTCTCATGGTGAAGGACGCTTTGTTGCCAATGATGAATGGCTTAAGAAACTTTGGGAGAATGGACAGGTTGCGACTCAGTATGTAGATGTCAATGGCAATCCTACTATGGATGAAGATTTCAATCCAAACGGATCTTACATGGCGATCGAGGGTATTACCAGTCCGGATGGACGTGTTCTTGGAAAGATGGCACACTCAGAGCGTCGAGGTGACGGTGTGGCGATGAATATCTACGGTGACCAGGATCAGAAGATCTTCCAGAGTGGAGTAAAATATTTTAAATAATATAAGTACACGATACAAAGAAAGGGCAGAATCCTCACTGAGGGGTTCTGCCCTTATATAAATGGAGGAATCGATATGACAAAAGAAATCGTATTAGCGTCAGCATCGCCGAGAAGAAAAGAGTTGTTGTCATTGCTGGGAATACCATTTACAGTAAAAGTATCTGGAGAAGAAGAGATCATTACACAGACAGATCCGGCAAAAGTGACAGAAGAACTATCCAGACAAAAAGCAGGTGCCATTGTACGCCAGCTGGAGAAACCGGCTCTTGTGATCGGAGCGGACACGGTTGTAGCACTGGATGATCGCATTCTTGGAAAACCAAAAGACAAGGAAGATGCGAGACAGATGATCACAAGTTTACAGGGAAGAAGCCATGCGGTGTATACCGGTGTTACGTTGTGGGATACAGAGAGCGGACATGTGGAAACGTTTTCAGTCAAAACGGTCGTACATGTGGCTGCTATGTCTACGGATGAAATCGAATGGTATATTTCCGGTGATGAAAGCTATGATAAAGCAGGGGGATATGGAATCCAGGGAGAATTCAGCAAGTTTATTGCGGGGATTGAGGGCGATTATTTCAATGTGGTAGGCTTGCCGGTGCATGAATTGTATAAAAGAATGACGCAAATAAATTTTAAATTTGGGTTGACAGAATCATACTAATATGATAATATACTACTTGTGTCTGACACAGATACAAGATGCGCGAGTGGCTCAGTTGGTAGAGCACGACCTTGCCAAGGTCGGGGCCGCGGGTTCGAGCCCCGTCTCGCGCTTACCGATCACAAAGGGGTTGCGCATAGTGCGTAGCCCTTTTTGTTTATGAAAAGGAAGTGAGAATATGGATACAAAGCAGGAGTATGTTTATAAATGTCCGATATGTGGCGATACCTTTGAACTTGATACCGTGGAGAAAGAGGATCGTACCTGTCAGAAGTGCGGAAAGGGTACTTACACGATTCGCTCCAAGGCGAGTATTCAGAAAGTTTTTCATGCAAAGAATGACTAAAATTAAATAAGTGACAATTTTTGGGAGACGGATTCTGCAAATTTTTTTGTGGGATCCGTTTTTTTTATTGCGAAATACACATAACATGTGTATAATATAAGTAGTTTGTGTGTATAGAGTATGTATGGAGGGTATTGTGAAAAAGCGAATCAATATTACATTAGAAGACGATGTGGTCAAGCGGGTGGATCGATATGCGGATGCGATGTATACCAGCCGTTCCGGGGCGATCACGCGGCTGATCATGGAGGCGACAGACAGCGCGGGACAGCCGGTTCGCGATTCGGCACGGATGGACTTGAGACCATGAGATGTTAAGATACAGAGGCATTTAAGATACTAGGGGAGACAGATGGATGAAGACGACGATGGAATATGTGGTAGGGAACACCGCACTGCAGATTATCAATACCGGAAAGAGGATCAAGGTCGTTGATGTTGAAAAAAAGGAGACAAGACGTTTTTTTATAAAAACGGTTCTTATGATCTTATTTATTTCGGCGATCAGTTTATTTGGTTGTGTCTGGCTGATTTCTTTGCAAAAGCAATCCACCGTGATGACAGAGCAGGTGTATACGCTGCAAAGTCAGGTGACGGATCTTGAGATGGAGACAAAAGGATTGAGAAAAGAAGTAGATAATCTGACAGTAGACTATGCAGAGATTCTTAAAAAGGCAAAAGCATTGGGGATGGACTTTCCGAAAGAAGGTCAGATATTATCGTATGAAAATCTCCCAAGTAACATGGTTCGCGTCAGCAAATGATGGTTTTTGAAAAAAGTTCAAAAAAATTGAAAAAAACACTTGCAATTTGTAAATCAGTGTTATATAATAACGCTTGTGATTTGGAATTGGGCTATCGCCAAATGGTAAGGCACTGGACTCTGACTCCAGCATTTCAAGGTTCGAATCCTTGTAGCCCAGCTCACGAAAAGTCCTGATATTGTATCAGGACTTTTTCTATATCAGAAAGAAAAAAGAAATCAGGGTGCGAAGCAGATCGCACTTTTTTAAAGCTTGTATTGAATGGAGGATTCTATGAGTGACAAACTGAAACAGGAAATTGAAAAGCGTAGAACGTTTGCGATCATTTCTCATCCGGATGCCGGAAAGACAACATTGACAGAGAAATTTTTGCTGTATGGAGGAGCCATCAATCTGGCTGGTTCGGTTAAAGGACGTAAGGCTGCCAAGCATGCCGTGTCGGACTGGATGGAGATTGAGAAAGAAAGAGGTATTTCGGTTACTTCTTCCGTGCTTCAGTTTAACTATGATGGATTTTGCATCAATATTTTGGATACACCGGGACATCAGGATTTTTCAGAAGACACGTACCGCACATTGATGGCAGCCGACTCGGCGGTCATGGTGATCGATGGATCCAAGGGTGTTGAGGCACAGACGATCAAGTTGTTCAAGGTTTGTGTCATGAGAGGAATTCCAATCTTTACATTTATCAATAAAATGGACCGCGAAGCAAGAGATCCGTTTGAATTGATCGATGAGATTGAAAATGTGCTCGGAATACGCACTTGCCCGATCAACTGGCCGATTGGCTCAGGAAAGAATTTTAAGGGCGTATATGACCGGGAGACCAAGACGATTTCAAGATTCCTTCAGGGAGATAATGGTCATAAGGTAGAAACTGTAGAAGCACAGCTTGGAGATGAAGGTCTGGATCAGCTTATTACCAAGGAATATCATGATATTCTCGTTGATGAAATTGAACTTTTGGATGGCGCCAGTGATGAATTTGATCTGGATCGTGTGCGTGCCGGACAATTATCGCCGGTATTCTTCGGATCGGCACTGACCAATTTTGGTGTGGAGACATTTTTGCAGCATTTTCTGGAGATGACAACTTCACCACTGCCACGTACGTCGGCAGGAGAGCCGGTTGATCCATTTTCCGATGAGTTTTCTGCGTTTGTATTTAAGATCCAGGCAAATATGAATAAAGCGCATCGTGACCGAATTGCATTTATGCGGATCTGCTCCGGTAAGTTTGAAGCGGGGATGGAAGTAATGCATGTGCAGGGAGGAAAGAAGATCCGTCTTGCACAGCCACAGCAGATGATGGCACAGGAACGCAAGCATGTAGAAGAAGCGTATGCCGGAGACATTATCGGAGTGTTTGATCCGGGAATCTTTTCCATTGGTGATACCCTTTACAAAGGAAAAAATGCAGTGAAGTTTGAAGGAATCCCGACTTTTGCACCGGAACATTTTGCCAGAGTAAGACAGGTTGATACGATGAAACGGAAACAGTTCATGAAGGGAATCAGTCAGATCGCGCAGGAGGGTGCGATACAGATATTCCAGGAGATGAACACCGGAATGGAAGAGATCATTGTAGGCGTTGTAGGTGTTCTTCAGTTTGAAGTGCTGCAGTACCGGCTTCAGAGCGAGTACAATGTAGAGATCCGTATGGAACAGCTTCCGTATGAACATGTGCGATGGATTGAAAATGAAGAGATCGATGTGGCTGGACTTTCTGTTACATCGGATACCAAGAAGGTAAAAGATCTGAGAGACAAACCATTGTTATTGTTTACACATCCTTGGAGTATTCAGACTGCACTTGACCGAAATGAAGGATTAGTGCTGAGTGAATTCAGTAAAAACTAAATAGATCAAAAATATAGCACAAAAATTCGAGAGGGTTTTTGTGCTATTTTAACGAAATGCACAAAAAACACATAGAAAAAAAAGAATATTTATTGACTTTTTACAAAGAGTTTTGTAATATGAATGTGTAATTTGTGTGAACGAAGTCACGGAAATGCTGATTTATTGTGCAATGTGCACAATGGAGTCAGGATCGAGCGGCGTCATTCACGAGGCGTGTTTTTTTATATCGTGAAGATGGAGGTAAAAAGGAAAAAATGTTCAAAACAAAGTTATTGCGCAAACTATCTAAAGTAGTGGCTTTAGGAATGGTAGCGTCCATGGTGTTGCTGGTGCCATCTGCTGAGGCATCCTTCTGGAACTTATCAGGCGGCGTCGTAACCCATGATCCAACAATCATTAAGGAAAGCGGAAATTTGTGGTGGTCGGCTTCTACCGGTCAGGGAATTGGTATCAAGTATTCTACAAACGGGGGAAAGACATGGACAGACGGAGTTCAGATTTTTTCACAGCCTTTGTCATGGTGGAAGACGTATGCACCGAATATGACGACGAATGATGTTTGGGCACCAGACTTAGAGTACTATCGTGGAAGATACTATTGTTTCTATTCAGTATCCGAGTTTGGCAAAAATAACTCTGCAATTGGTTTGGTTTCCTGTTCTTCAATTTCCAAAGGCGATTGGCGGGATGATGGCGTTGTGATCTCTTCTAAGAGTGGCAAAGATTCATTCAATGCGATCGATCCGAACCTGGTTATTGATGCGAATGGAAAACCTTGGTTGGTTTACGGTTCGTGGTTTGATGGTATTCACATCGTTCGCTTGAGCCAGTCAACGATGAAACCGTCTGGTTCCGCAACAAAGATTGCATACCGCTCCGGTGGTATTGAGGGACCATGTATTATGTATGCAAATGGTTATTACTATTTGTTTACATCCATAGGAAAGTGTTGTAACGGCGTTAACAGCACGTACAAGATCATGGTGGGACGTTCAACAAGCATTACCGGTCCATATGTAGACAAGAGTGGCAAAAAGCTTACCAGTGGTGGCGGAACGATCTTAGATTCCGGCAACAGCCGCTGGGTAGGTCCTGGCGGACAGGATGTCTATAAGACCGGAAGAAGTGGAAATTATTCCTACGTTATTGCCCGTCATGCATATGATGCTGAGAACAACGGTACACCTACTTTGTTAATCAGCGATTTGTATTTTAAAAATGGCTGGCCAACATACTAATTGTTTGTGATGAACGGGAGCTCGCACGGAGTATTATACTGCGTGCGGGTTTTCCTTTTATAGAGGAAACGAGCATTTTGCAGAATGGAGAAAGACGGTATGAAAAAATGGCAACAGATTTTGCTTTGCTTTATGGTTGTATTGGTGGGGATTCTCTTTTTGGGGAGAACGTCGGTTGATGCAGAAGAGGTACAGTGGGTTGGCGAGGATTATACATTTCAAAATGATACGATAAAAGTCTATAAAAATAGTGATGGCATCGCATTATACCCGGTACAAAAGATTGTAGAAAGTGCCGGCTATGTGATGGAAGAATGTGCCAGGTGTGGAAAGGACGAGATTTATAATAAGGCCAATGAGGATGCTGATGGAAAAGGGCATTATTTTGTAAACTGGTATCAGGCGATCCTCAGTTACAGTGTCAGTGACCAGATGGTTGAATTGTCGGCAGCCAATGAAAAGATTGATGGAGTTACGTATGGCCCGATCGATCTGTTTGATGCTATGGGGCTGGCAGTTACCGTAAATGAACAGGAAAAAACTCTGACAGTGGGAAGTAGTACGATTCCAATCGTATATTTTTATTCTTCCACTTGTGACAGCTGCGAGAGAATGGAGCAGTTTTTGTCTGAGGTGGAGAAGAAGTACCCGCATGTCAGTATCAAAAAATATAATATATATGAGACAGTAAATTATGATCTATTGGTAGAGTATGGAAAAGTGTACGATCTGCCGGAAGAAAAAAGAGGGTATTCGCCAAGTGTGTATATTTCAGATCAGGTTCTTCTGGGAGAAGAGATCCGCACGAAACTGATGGATTGCGTGGAACATTACAACGAGGAACCTGCCACCACGATTCTGGATGAAGGGGAGGATGCAGCACAGCTGGAGGATAAAAATGTTGCAGCCCAGATCTTATCCGCGATTGGATTTGGTCTTGTAAATGGTTTGAATCCATGCGGTTTGTCTATGTTTTTATTTTTGCTATCGTTACTTGTAACAGGTAAAGATAAAATGATGCGGTGTGGAATTGGATTTCTGGCAGGAAAAGCGGGGATGTTTTTCCTGTTGGGCACGTTCTTTTATAATTTGATGAATAAGATCAATGCGACGGCATTTTCGCGCTGGATGGATGGGATCCTGATCATATTTGTTGTGGCATTTGCCGTTTTGAATATTGTTGATTTTTTTCAGGCAAGATCGGAAAAATACGAAAAGATGAAGCTGCAGCTCCCTGGTGGATTGAAGAAATTGAACCATCGTGTGCTAAAGTGGGGCAATCGATTTACTGCTACGAAATGGGCGGTATTTATCATGATCGTGATCGGTATGGTTGTAGCGACCGGCGAATTTTTATGTACCGGTCAGATCTATCTTTCTTCGATCGTTATGCTGGTGCAGAAAGGAACAGGAGGATTGTTCCCGATGTTACTGTTGGCGATATACAGTGTTGCGTTTGTCCTTCCGCTGCTGATCCTTATGATTGTGATCTTCTTTGGGAAAAAAGTATTTGGCATGTCGGAATTTGTGCTCGAAAAGATTCCGTTGATCAAATTGATCAGTGCCCTTCTTTTCATTGCGATGGCGGTATATATGATCTTGACGTAGAAGGAAGTTGATAAGAATGAAATGGAAGAACATACGGATTATGGGAGAGGATGGAGATTCCCTCTATGAGGGCCCTTTTAATGAAATTCCGGTAAAAGAACAGTATATCATTGATAAAAGCATTGAATTATATAAAGAACCGGAACCGTGTATCATATACCGGACACACATATTGAAAAAGTTGTATTTGGACATGCTGGAATCCATCGGACAAAAGCCTAAGAAAGGTTTGGTTGTTTCGTGTGAAGTCTGGAATGGACAAAAAAATACCCTGGACCTGTCGTTGGACAGAGCCAGGGTAGAATTTCTTTCCTGAGGAAAAGAAGATTATTGAACATTTAAATGTTTTTTGTTGATGTAGGTTGTACCGAGGAAGCAAAGCACAATGATCGCAATGCTTTCGATACTGGAGAAGATAAAACTGTAGTTCATGCTGAATTTTGTCATGGCAGTATCGCTCAGTGCGGTAGTATCCGCAAAAAGCATTGGCAGCATGAATACAGATCCGATAACCTGCAGGATCGTGTATAATGCGAAATAAGCAGCAATACTGATCAGTACCCGGTGGTTGCGGAACAGCTGACCAATCGAAATCGAAAAATAAATCCGAAGGATCCCCTGCAGACCACCAAGAAGAATCGATATGATGATCAACAGCATGCTTCCCATGCTCAGATAATCTGTGAAAGAAGTAAAGTTGGTGGTTATAAAGTAGACCATATCCCGGATATCGGAAAGTTTTAAAACGCCGGTGATGAGCATCATGGAAAAGATGGACATAAAAGCGATAATACCGGAAACAATCTCCCAGATATAAGCGGTCAGCGTTTTGGCAAGTATGATCTGATAGGTCTTAACCGGAAGTGTAAAGGTTAGGTATGCTTCTGAGGTTGCGGTGGTCTTGTAATACCGCAGGATGATCAGGATCGTCGTGCCGATAAAGATCGCGATCATCATGATAATAAAGCCGGTCACACTGAGTCCGTACATCATGGTGAATCCGAGTGCATTTTCTTTTTCTGCAAAATCTGAGATCCGCATGATCAGACTAAAGATCGGTGTCAGGATAATAACAAAGATGTAAAGGGGAAGAAAATATCTTCCAGTTGCAATAAATTCGTGTTTAAATAATTTTCCTAGCATCGGAACACCTCCCTGAAAAGTTCATCAACAGATTTGCCTTCTTTTTCACGGATATCATCAACCGATGAATGAAGACGGATCTGACCATTTTGAAGAAATACGACATCGTCCAGTACACTTTCAACATCCGAGATCAGATGCGTGGAGATCAGAACGGTAGACTCTTCGGAATAGTTATTGATGATCGTCTGTAAAATATAGTCTCTTGTTGCCGGGTCGACGCCTCCGATCGGCTCATCCAGACAGTACAGATTGGCGTTTCGGCTCATCGCCAGGATCAGCTGCGCTTTTTCCAGTGTACCTTTTGACATGTGCTGCAACTTCATCTTTTCGGAGATGTCCAGCCGCTTCAACATCTCAGCCGCCTTTGCACGATCAAAATCGGCATAAAAATCACCAAAATAATCGAACAGGTTGCTGACTTTCATCCATTTTGGAAAAAAGGTAGCATCAGGTAAGTAGGAGATGTGCTGTTTGGTGATCATGTTCGGTGTCTCGCCTCCGATCATGATCGAACCGGAAGTAGGAACTAAAAGACCGTTGATGATCTTCAACAGCGTGGTTTTTCCGCTTCCGTTTGGTCCTAAAAGCCCAACGATCTTCCCACATTCGAGTGTGAGATTGATCGAATCCAAAGCCTTGGACGGACCAAAGTTTTTCGATAAATCTTTTGCTTCAAGTAAAATCATAAAAGCTCCCTTCTGCCTCTAGGCATCATAAATACTTTTCCCTTAAAAAATCTTGTAATTCTGATTCTGTGAATCCCAATTCAGTCATAGAACGATGAAATGCCTCATAAGACTGCTCGGCCAGTTGGTTCCGCATCTGATGGATCAGGTTCTGATCGGTTGTCACAGTGCGCCCTGCTGTGCGGGAACTGATGAGTAGTCTTTCCTGTTCCAGACTTGCCAGTGCTTTCTGCATGGTGTTGGGATTGACAGCGGCCTGGGTGGCCAGATCCCTTACCGTGGGAAAATTGTCACCGGGATGATACTGCCCGGACAGAATCTCAATCTTGATACGATCGATCAACTGCATGTAGATCGGTCGGTCATTGGATAGTTTCCATCCCATAGCTGCCTCCTTTTTGAATTATTGTATTAAGTGTTTAATACAATAATACACCATATTTTAAATTTGTCAACAATGAAATGACATAATTCTTATATAAAATTAGTATTTACGAGAAAAGATGAGTAAAAAGGGGAGGAAAAGAAGTTCATGAAATCACTAAAGTGGAAAATTTTAGGAGGATTTGCGTTGCTTTGTATGAGCCTTGTTCTGGCGGCACCGGTATCGTATGCCAAGACCTACCGCATTGGGCCCAAAAGTCATCCTTGTGCTTCTGCGTACAAAAAAAAGCCTTATTATAATGGAAAAACTAAGAATTACTATACGATTCAGTCATATTTATCCAAACTATCCAAAAAGGGCGGAACACTTAAGCTGAAAAAAGGTATCTATAAGATACCGGGCACATTATATGTGCCGTCCAATGTGACGATCCGCCTGGAAGATGGGGCAAAACTCAAAAAAACAAAGGCGACAGGAACCGGAAAATTGAAAATGACGCCGTATCTGTTTGTGATCGCACCCGAATCGGTCAGCCGGAAGAAAGCTTCGGTAACCGGTTACAAGGCATCAAAGAAAGTCGTGATCAAAGGCTCTGGAAAAGCGACGATCGACCTTGGCAGGCAGAAAGGAGTAACGGCTGTCTTTGTAGGTCATGCCAGCGGTGTGACAATCCAGGGGATTTCCTTTAAAAACAGAAAAGGCGGAAATTACATATGGATCGAGGGATCGCAAAAGATAACCGTTGCAAAATGTAAGTTTTATGAGGGTGTTTCGGTATCCGGTACGGATGCAAAGCTTGGTGTACGCCTGGAAACGGCAAATGCGACAACGAGCAAATGCACGGAAAAATGGTTCCGGAAAGACAACACCACCAACAAGCAGATTACAATCCAGGACAATACATTTTACAAGCAGGAATATGCGATTGGCAGCAGTAAACACGTGGCTGCTGTGAAAAATAGAAAGACGGTTACGACCTATCAGACTTCGATCAAGATTTTAAATAATACGTTTGTAGATACTGAGCGATACGCGGTTTATATGATCGACTGGAAAAAGCCTGCGATCAAGGGCAATACCCTGGAATTGAAGGATGCGCGTGTAAAGACAAACTGTTTTGTGAAGGGACTTGCCGCATATAATCCTACGATCCGGGACAATACACTCAACAGCTGTGTATATCCGGTGATTCTGGACGCCGCGAAAAACAGTGGCAAAGGCAAAAAGATGCCGGCGGTAAGCTCATATGTGACAGCCGGATATGCTGCAAAGATGGAGAAAAATTCATCCAGCAGCCTGTCGCATTATTATGTGACGAATGCCGGTATCCGTATTGCATATCTGAAAAATAAGAATGACCGGAACTTTGTGATCAATGAAAGCACAGCGCCTTATCATGAAAAATATGAAGAAGTCGCTGATTTTAAGAAGCGAAAGGTTTATTATACATTTACTTCTTATATGGAACAGCTGGAGTATGCCGGGGGCGGAACGATCACGGTGGAACAGGGAAATTATGCAGTGACCAACAATATCTGTATTCCGTCGAATGTAACGCTGATCCTGAACAATGGTGTTACTTTTAAAAAGCAGGGAACAACCGCTACGGATATTTGCTATGCCAAGACATTATTTACGATCGTGCCGCCATCACTCGATGGTACAAAAGGAACCGTGAAGGGATATGGAGGATCTCATGATGTAAAGATTATCGGAAATGGTACGGTTACGATTGATTGCATGAATATAAAAAATGTGATGGCACTTGCGATGGGAGGAGCGAAGAATATCACGATCTCCGGGATTACATTTGCCAATGAACTGGGTTCCCATTTTATCGAATTGAATTCTTCCCAGAATGTTACGATTGAAAAATGCAGTTTTATGGGATTCCGTCCAATCGATATCAAGAGCCATAAGGAGTGCATCAACGTGGATGGCAACGATCTGGTGACCGATGGATTCAACTATGACTGGTCTGCCCATGACAAGACGAACTGCAAAGATATTTACATTAAAAATAATACATTTTATAACATTGGAACGGCGGTAGGAAGTCATACATATTCCTGCAAAGGAACAACACAGCTGTACCATGAAAATGTTCAGTTCCTCGATAACATTGTGGATGGAACATATAATGCGGCTGTCCGTGCTCTGAACTGGAAAAATCCGGTTATCAAAGGAAATACGTTTAAAAATCATCAGTCGTTGTCCGATGGTTATCTCAATGCGGAAGGAGTTCAGACCCGTTATATGGCGATGCTGCTTCGAGGCGTGATCAACCCGGTTGTTACGGAAAATACGTTTGATACGCTGCGGTATTATCCGATCCGTGTGGTATTGTCCTATGAGACGACCTTTGAGCCGGCGGTAAAAGCGGGATATCCGGCAACCGTGTCCGTGATTTCAGACGAAAACTGGGCACAGATGCAGAATAACACGATCCTGAATATTACGGAAAAGAAGTACAAGAAAATTGTTGTCAGAGAAAATGATGACCAAACGGATTCTGCTGCTAAAAAATTAGCCTTTGCAAATTAGAAACGCGGTTTTTTGGGCAATTGACAATATTTCTTTGTTACGATATAATGAGAAGATGTTAAAATTCTAGGAGGTAGAATGATGAAAAAGAACATTTTGACTTACGAAGGTCTTAGAGCTTTAGAAGATGAATTACAGGATTTGAAGGTAAATCGTCGTCGTGAGATTGCCCAGAAGATTAAAGAGGCGAGAGAGCAGGGAGACTTATCCGAGAATGCTGAGTATGATGCTGCAAAAGAGGAACAGGCAGCAATTGAGCTTCGTATTGAGCAAATTGAGAATATTTTGAAAAACGCAGAAGTTATCGTTGATGATGATTCCAGTGCGATCAATGTAGGCTGTACCGTACAGCTCAAAGATCTGGATGACGGAAAAGAAGTGGAGTATCGTCTGGTTGGTTCGACAGAGGCCAACATCCTGAAAGGAAAAGTATCCAATGAATCTCCACTTGGAAAAGCTTTGGTAGGCGCTACCAAAGGCGAGAAGATTGCGTTTGAGGTACCAGCCGGCGTGAAAAATTATGAGATTCTTGATTTCCAGAAGAACTAAAGAGATAACCTAAACCACAGAGAGGAGT
Organism: uncultured Eubacterium sp.; assembly: GCA_934316925.1. Lineage (GTDB taxonomy): Bacteria > Bacillota > Clostridia > Lachnospirales > Lachnospiraceae > Eubacterium_F. Next base: position 1,644 of record CAKREC010000027.1, on the reverse strand, counting down.
AAGTAGAAGTGGCAGAAGATTTAAATCAGTTATTAAAAGTGCGCCGTGAGAAACTGGCGGCTTTGCAGGAAGAGGGGAAAGATCCTTTTCAGATAACCAAGTTTGATGTTACCCATCATACACAGGAAGCAAAAGATCTGTATACCGCACATGAAGAAAAGCTGTTAGCAGGTCGGGTTGCACCGGATGTAGAGGGCTTGGAAGAAGCAGAGAAAAGACAGGTCATCAATGAAGATTACAATGAGCGCAGAGCGATCATGGACGCACAGCCGATCCAGGTTACAGTTGCCGGTCGTATGATGTTCAAGCGTGTTATGGGTAAAGCATCTTTTTGCAACATTCAGGACCTTCAGGGAACGATTCAGGCGTATGTAGCTCGTGATGTAGTAGGAGAAGACGATTACAAGTATTTTAAGAAGGCAGATATCGGCGATATTTATGGTATTTCCGGATATGTATTCCGTACAAAGACCGGAGAGATTTCAATCCATGCTGAGAAGATCACACTGCTTTCCAAGTCCTTGCAGATCTTACCAGAGAAATATCATGGTCTTACGGACACGGATGCCAGATATCGTCAGCGTTATGTCGATCTGATCATGAATGCTGAGGTAAAAGATACTTTTATCAAACGTTCCAAGATTTTAAGTACGATCCGTAAGTTTTTGGATGCCCAGGGATTTATGGAAGTTGAGACTCCGATGTTAGTTGCCAATCCGGGTGGGGCCGCAGCCAGACCATTTGTGACTCATTACAATGCCCTGGATGAGGATCTGAAACTTCGTATTTCTCTGGAGTTATATTTGAAGAGATTGATCGTAGGTGGTATGGAGCGAGTATTTGAGATCGGTCGTGTATTCCGTAACGAAGGTCTTGATACCAGACACAATCCGGAATTTACATTGATGGAATTGTATCAGGCATACACAGATTACAACGGCATGATGGATCTTACCGAGAATATGTATCGTTACATTGCACAGGAAGTGCTTGGCACAACAACGATCACATATCAGGGAATCGAGATGGATCTTGGCAAGCCATTTGAACGTATTACGATGGTTGATGCTGTTAAAAAATATGCAGGCATTGACTTTAACGAGATCAAGACAACAGAAGAAGCAAAAGCCATTGCGAAAGAAAAAGAGATCGAGTTTGAAGAATGGCATACAAAAGGTCATATCCTCAACCTGTTCTTTGAGGAGTTTGTTGAAGAGCATTTGATCCAGCCTACTTTCGTCATGGATCATCCAATTGAGATTTCTCCATTGACCAAGAAAAAACCAGAAAATCCTGAGTATGTTGAGCGTTTTGAGATGTTCATGAATGGCTGGGAGATGTGTAATGCTTATTCTGAGTTGAACGATCCGATCGATCAGAGAGAGCGTTTTGCTATGCAGGATGCCAACGCAGAAGCCGGTGATGATGAGGCAGAGCATACAGATGAAGATTTCCTGAATGCTTTGGAGATTGGTATGCCACCAACTGGCGGTATCGGATATGGTATCGACCGTCTGTGCATGTTGATGACAGATAGTCCGGCGATCCGAGATGTGTTGTTGTTTCCAACAATGAAGAGCTTGGATAAATAAACCTAGTGTTTATGCGGGGTTGAGGCATTTGAGTACGTCAAAGGACGCATTA
>CAKREC010000026.1 GCA_934316925.1 uncultured Eubacterium sp. | reverse complement strand
TTGAAGTAGATCCGGGGTTGAACACCTTGACGGATTTTAGACATAAAAGAAAATATTTTGCTGGAAATGGCGAACCTGGCGGCAAACGCCGATGCCATGGTGCCGATGGCGAAGATATGGTGATCCGCGTTCCGGCAGGTACCGTGATCCGGGAAGCAAAGACCGGACAGGTGATCACCGATATGTCCTATGAAAACAATCGGGAAGTTGTTCTAAAAGGAGGCAATGGAGGAAAGGGAAATCAGCATTTTGCGACCCCGACCATGCAGGTTCCTAAATATGCACAACCCGGTAAACCCGGCATTGAACTTGAAGTCCTGCTTGAGCTTAAAGTGATCGCCGATGTAGGTCTGGTTGGATTCCCGAACGTTGGCAAATCAACCTTTTTATCACGTGTAACCAATGCCCAGCCGAAGATTGCCAATTATCATTTCACAACGTTAAATCCCAACCTGGGAGTTGTCGACTTGAAAAACGGCGGTGGATTTGTGATCGCCGATATTCCGGGGCTGATCGAAGGAGCCTCTGAGGGAGTCGGTCTTGGACATGAATTTCTTCGTCATATTGAACGAACAAGGGTTATGATCCATATGATCGACGCAGCTTCTACCGAGGGGCGCGATCCGGTTGAAGATATTAAGATCATCAATCAGGAGTTAGAAAAATATAATCCTGAGATTGCAGCGAGACCACAGGTGATCGCCGCAAACAAAATTGACTGTTTTTACGGAGAAGAAAAAGAAGCGGTACTGACACGCCTGAAAAATGAATTTGAACCGCAAGGGATTGAAGTATTTCCAATTTCTGCTGTTACGGGCGAAGGGGTTCAGGAATTGTTATATCATGCAAAGAAAATGCTGGATGAAACAAAAGAAGAAAAAGTGGTCTTTGAAAAAGAATATATGATCGAAGAACCAGACTTCTCCAACGAACCATTCTATGTAGAACAAAGTGAAGAAGATGAGCACCTGTTCTTAGTGGAAGGCCCACGTATCGAAAGAATGCTAGGGTACACGAACCTTGACTCGGAAAAGGGATTCGAATTTTTCCAAAAGTTCTTAAAGAGCAATGGCATTTTAGAAAAATTAGAGGAATTAGGAATCGAAGAAGGTGATACTGTAAAAATGTATGGCTGGCAATTTGATTATTACAAATAATAATGGAGGAAATTATGACAAGCAAACAAAGAGCATATTTAAAAGGTCTGGCAATGAATCTGGATCCGATTATGCAGATTGGAAAAGCTACCGTTACTCCCGAACTTACCAAGGCAGTCGATGAGGCTCTTGAAGCCAGAGAACTGATCAAGTTACATGTATTAAAGAACTGTTTTGCGGATCCGCGGGAAATTGCAGAACTTTTAGCTGAACGGACCCATTCACAGGTGGTTCAGGTAATCGGCAAAAAGATTGTTTTATATCGTGAATCTGTAAACAAAAAGAAAATAGAATTACCAAAAGCATCAAAGTAATACAGGATTGGAGATGAGTGGTTTTCATGAGCAAAATTGGAATTATGGGTGGCACATTCAATCCGATTCATGATGGACATATTCGTATTGCACAATGCGCATTGCAGCAATATCATTTAGACGATATCTGGTTTATGCCATCCAATCATCCGCCGCACAAACCAGATCATGAACTGGCAAGCAATGAACACCGCAAACGCATGATCCAATTTGCAATTGATGGCTGTGACCGGTTTGTGTTCTCTGATTTTGAATATCAGCGAACCGGTTTTACCTATACCGCAGATACCTTAAAACAATTGCAGGAAAAAGCTCCGGAAAACGAATATTATTTTCTAATTGGCGGTGATTCTCTGGTTGATTTTCAAACATGGTATCATCCGGAGGAAATCGTGAAATATGCTACGATACTGGCAGCCGGGCGCAATGGAATGTCCACGGGCGAACTGGAGCGGTTGTGTCGCGAAAATAGCGAATTATTTGGCGGACATTTTTTTTCGATCACCATGCCGCCTTTGACGGTATCTTCGAAAGAGATTCGTGCAATGGCTGCAGAGGGACTGGATATTAACACATACTGTCCACCTAAAGTAGCAAACTATATTGCCATTCATGGATTATATGGGCAAAGCAAAAAAAAGATACCCGGCAATATTCCGGAAATAAAAGAATTGTTACAATGCACATTGCGTCCCAAGAGATTTTATCATACGCTGGGAGTAGCAGACACTGCAGTTCTGCTGGCAGAAGCACACCAGCCGGAACTTCTAAAAAAAGCAGAGATTGCCGGTCTGTTGCATGACTGCGCCAAGTATTTTTCCGGCATGGAAATGATTTCGATGTGTAACGATGCAAAGATTGATCTTACACCGATTGAATTGCAAAATACGGCATTGATCCATGGAAAACTTGGTGCTTATCTGGCTACATGCCGTTATGGGGTAAACGACCCGGAGATTTTAAATGCAATATGTTATCATACGACGGGGCGTTCGGCTATGGCACCACTGGAAAAGATCATTTATCTGGCGGATTATATAGAACCCGGACGTAACATGGATTGTAAACCATATTCGTTATGCCAAATACGTAGAAAAGCTTTTGAAAATTTAGATGAAGCGCTTCTTATGGTACTGCAAAATACCATTACATTTTTAAAAACCAAAAAGCAGGCTATGGATGAGCAGACAATAAAAACCTATCAGTATTACAAACAGCTTATGGAGGAGAAATAATTTGAATCAGCAATCATTCAATAAGGCAGAGATTATCTATCAGGCGATCGATGAGAAATTGGGACATGATATTGAAGTAATTGATATACAGGATATTTCTATCATTTCCGATTATATCATAATTGCCAGTGCGAATAACATCAATCAGATCCATGCGATTGTAGATCTCGTGGAAGAGAAGATGGCAGAAGCCGGATTCCATAAGAAACGCCTGGAAGGCAATAAACAGTCAACCTGGGTGTTAGTGGATTACGAAGATGTTGTCGTCCATATTTTTTCGAAAGATGATCGTATGTTTTATGATCTGGACCGGATATGGAAAGATGGTAAAAAAATAAGCATGTAAATGTATAGAAAAACCCCTTGACCGACCAAAGCGAAATTCCCTTCGTATCGATCAAGGGGGTTCTTTTACATAAAACGGAAAAGGCCAACTACCTTACCAAGAATCATAACTTCATCTACATAGATCGGATCCATCGTGTCATTCTCTGGCTGTAAACGGTATCGTCCATCTTCTTTATAATAGGTCTTTACGGTTGCGGAGTCATCGACCAAAGCAACCACAATGTCGCCATTCTTTGCTATGGGCGTCTGCTGTACGATGATACGGTCGCCATCATAGATGCCAACATTGATCATGCTTTCGCCGCGAACATCCAACATGAACAATTCGCCTGCCGGCAATTCAGAAGCAGGAATCGGGAAGTACGTTGCAATGTTTTGCTCTGCCAATATCGGCTGTCCCGCTGCAACCTGACCAACAACAGGAATATTGCGCATCTCTCTACGGCTTAAATTGAATTCATCATCGACGATCTCGATCGCGCGGGGTTTGGTTGGATCCCGGCGGATAAATCCATTTTTTTCCAATGTCTCAAGATGAGAATGTACCGAGGAAGTAGACTTCAGATTCACAGCGCTACAGATCTCCCGGACAGCGGGCGGATATCCTTTCTCGAGTATACATTTTTTTATAAATTCCAGAATCTCAGCTTGCTTTGCTGTAATTTTACCTTTTGCCATACTATATCCTCCGGGCATTCATGAAATTCCAAACATCCGTTTGGTTACTATAAATATAGCATACTCGATCTGGCATGTCAAACGAATGTTCTATATATCCGTGCATTTTAAAAAGGATTTTCAAAAACGAAAATTTTTATAGACAAAAAGAAGTATTATGTTATAATAAACTGAGATAAATAGCGAAGGAGCACAAGATAATGGGAGATAAAATCAACTTTTTTCAGAAATTAAAAAACGAAGAAAACAGCGGACTAGAGATCACGATGTTCAGCATCAGTGTCGTAGTTGCTATATTTGTTTTAGCATGTATTGTAACATTAGGAGTTCTGCTTCATAAAGCAAATGCCAACCGCATTACAGATGAAGAAGCAAATGCCAACAATGTAACCGGCGCATCCGTTACCGTTACGGAGCAGCCAACAGCTTCTCCGGAGACCAATGCGATCGTAGCCGGAAATGAAGAAGACTTTGGAACGGATGATGTCGATGATGAATTGAAAAATGCAGACAGTGCTTATACAACTGCCAGTGTTAATCTGAGAAGCGAACCTTCTCTGACGGCATCTGTTGTAACAAAAGTCCCTGCTGCTACAAAAGTAAAGGTTAGTGGTCTGGATGACTCCAATAAATGGATGAAAGTGGATTACAACGGCAGCACCGGATATATCAATGTCATGTATCTTACTACGACAAAACCGGCAGCTACTGCTACGCCGGCACCAAGTACGACACAGGCTCCTGCAACTGCGACTGCAAAGCCAAAGACGACAAAGGCTCCAAAAGCCACAAAGACACCGGCTCCAAAGAAGACAAAGAAACCATCGATTACTGCTACACCGGAGTATTCTGCTGAACCTACCGCAGCAGTCACGGAAGCACCTACTGAGGCGCCTACCAAAGCACCTACCGAGGCACCGGTACCAACAAAGGCTCCGACGAAGGCACCTGCAACGGAAGCACCTACCGCTACAACAGCTACAGCCGGTGAATAATTACAGATCAGAGGAGATTCTATCATGGAACAATTAACTCCTATGATGCAACAATATGTAGAAACAAAAAATCAATATAAAGACTGCATCTTATTTTATCGTTTAGGTGATTTCTATGAAATGTTTTTTGAGGACGCACTGTGCGCTTCCAAAGAGCTGGAGATCACCCTGACGGGAAAAAGCTGTGGACTGAAAGAGCGGGCACCCATGTGTGGTGTCCCCTTTCATTCTGCGGAGGGATATATCAATCGATTAGTAGAAAAGGGCTATAAAGTCGCGATCTGCGAACAGGTGGAAGACCCGAAAGAAGCCAAAGGACTCGTAAAACGTGAAGTCACAAGAATTGTTACTCCGGGCACCAATTGTTTTACAGGCTCTTTAGATGAGACCAAAAACAATTATCTGATGGGAATTGTTTTTATTGAGGGCAGTTTTGGCATTTCTGTAGTCGATGTTACGACTGGTGAATATTTACTTACAGAAGTCGATGAATTGAGTAAACTGCTTGATGAGATCAACAAATTTATGCCGGCAGAGATCATCTGCAATGACGCATTTTATATTTCCGGTGCGGATATGGCTGACCTGTCCGACCGGTTAAATATAGCGATTTCGGCCTTAGACCCACGATATTTTGAAAAAGATATCTGTAAAAAATGTCTATGCCAGCATTTTGAGGTAAACAGCCTGGACGCATTGGGACTCAGTGATTACACGATCGGGATGGTAGCTGCCGGCTGCGTAATGCAATATCTGGAAGAAACCCAGAAATGCTCACTGGCTCATATTTCCCAGCTGAAACCTTATCATGTTGGAAAATATATGTTATTGGACCGCAATACAAGACGAAACCTTGAACTCGTAGAGACTTTGCGTGAAAAACAAAAAAAGGGGTCTCTTCTTTGGGTGCTTGACAAAACAAAAACAGCGATGGGCGCCAGAAAACTCAGAAGTTCGATCGAGCAGCCGATCGTCGAGGAAAACAGCATTTTACAACGATATGATGCGATTGAAGAACTGAATGACAATATCATTACCCGTGAGGAAATCCGTGAATATTTAAATCCGGTTTATGACCTGGAACGATTGCTGAGCAAGATCAGCTACCGGACCGTAAATCCACGGGATATGATCGCGCTGGAATCTTCCCTGTCCATGCTGCCGCATATCCGCTTATTATGTGAAAGTTTTCACAGCCCACTTTTCCGGGAATACTTTTCTCAGTTTGATCCACTGGAAGACATCTATGAATGGATCCATTGCGCGATACAGGAAGAACCGCCGATTTCACTGCGTGAAGGCGGAATTATCAAAAACGGTTACAATGAAGAGATTGACCGCCTGCGAAAAGCGAAGACAGAAGGAAAAGACTGGCTTGCCAATTTAGAAGAAAAAGAACGGGAACAGACAGGCATCAAAAATCTCAGGATCAAATACAACAAAGTATTTGGCTATTATCTTGAAGTTACCAAATCCTATATTGATCTGGTACCTGATACATGGACCAGAAAACAGACATTGACCAATGCGGAGCGCTATACAACGCCGGAGTTGAAAGAAATGGAAGACGTTATTCTTGGTGCAGAAGATCGTCTTTTCAATCTTGAATATGTCGTGTTTTGTGAATTGCGGGATAAGATTTTTGGACAGATTGAGCGAGTACAAAACACCGCATCCATTATCGCTTCGATCGATATGATCTGTTCGCTGGCGTATGTTGCCGAACACAACCATTATGTAAGGCCCCGGATCAATCATAAAGGCGAGATCCACATCAAAGAAGGACGCCATCCGGTAATTGAAAATATCATAGAAAACCAGATGTTTATTGCCAATGACACCTATCTGGATGAAGACAGTCATCGGCTTGTTATAATTACCGGTCCGAACATGGCCGGCAAATCCACTTACATGAGACAGACTGCTTTGATCGTTCTTATGGCACAGATCGGAAGCTTTGTGCCGGCAACCGAGGCGGATATATCGATTGTGGATCGTATTTTCACCCGTGTTGGTGCTTCCGATGATCTGGCGAGCGGACAGAGTACCTTTATGGTCGAAATGAACGAAGTTGCCAATATTTTACATAATGCAACCAAAAACAGTCTTATTATTCTGGATGAGATCGGACGAGGAACCAGTACGTTCGATGGCCTTAGCATCGCATGGTCTGTTGTGGAGCATATTGTTGACAAGAAAAAAATTGGCGCAAAAACATTGTTTGCTACCCATTATCACGAATTGACCGAATTAGAAGGCAAGCTGGAAGGCGTACAAAATTATTGCATTGCCGTAAAAGAAGATGGGGATGACATTGTATTTTTGCGTAAAATTGTAAAAGGCGGCGCAGATCGGAGTTATGGAATCCAGGTTGCAAAATTAGCAGGTGTACCGGGAGAAGTACTTGAACGCGCCAAAGAAATCGCTGCCTATCTGGAAAAGAACAGTGAAACACCATCCGGTCTGACGGATGTTAAGTCAGAAGGCAACAAAGAGATGACACAGCTATCCATTTTTGATACTATGGGAGAACCACAGACAGATAATATTTTGTTTGAGTTACGCGACATCAATCTGTCTAATGTCACTCCTATGGATGCCATGAATCTTGTGTATAAATGGCAAAATCAGTTGAAGGAGAAATGGTAATGATAAATGTTTTGGATTCGGCAACGATCAACAAGATTGCTGCCGGCGAAGTGATCGAACGGCCATGTGCAGTGGTAAAAGAATTGGTAGAAAATGCCATTGATGCAAAGGCAAGTTCGATCACCATCGAAATAAAAGAAGGCGGTATTTCCTTTATTCGTGTAACGGACAATGGAGTTGGTATTCCTGCAAAAGAAATATCAACTGCATTTCTTCGTCATGCCACAAGTAAGATCAAATCAACCGAAGATCTCCTTACGGTAACCAGTCTTGGTTTTCGTGGCGAGGCATTGGCCAGTATAGCGGCCGTATCTTCGGTCGAAGTCATCACAAAACAGGAAGAAGACATTACCGGTGTCCGTTATGAAATTGATGGTGGAATTGAAAAAGGGAAAACAGAAGTGGGGTGTCCGAGTGGCACCACATTTATTATGCGGAATCTTTTTTATAATGTTCCTGCCAGACGAAAATTCCTGAAATCAAAAACAACGGAGGGAAACTATATTTACGATCTGGTGCAAAAATACTCTCTGGCACACCCGGAAATCCGCTTTACATTTATTGCCGACGGCAAAAATAAGATCCAGACATCCGGAGACGAAAATTTAAAAACGAATATTTTCTACAACTTCGGCTCGGATGTGGCAAAAAATATCATGCCGGTTTCTTACGAGGAACACGACATGACCTTATCCGGCTACATAGGAAAACCCGAATTTTCAAGAGCCAATCGTATGTATATGCTGTATTTTGTGAATGGACGCTATATTAAAAGTCCGATCATCATACAGGCGATCGAGGAAGCATATAAGCCTTATCTGATGAGCCATCGCCATCCCTTTGTGGTGCTGAATATGACAATACCAAGTGACTGCATTGATGTCAATGTTCATCCGACCAAAATGGAAGTGCGTTTTACGAATCAGCAGGATGTTTATGAGATGTTTTTACATAGCGTCAGAAACTGTCTCGAGCAGGCAACTCTGATCCCGGAAGTTTCATTGGAACATAACAATAAACCGGTAATGACAAAACCGGCAGTTACCAGCACACACATTGAACCTTTTGAGGCAAAAAGAGAGCAGACCAGTCCCGTGGCGCCGCCGACTCCGGCATATCCTGTGTCATCTCCGGATATGTCTGCCGGAAACTTTGTGCGGGAATCTACCTGGTTTCCACAGAAGAATGAGAAAGTTTTTATTCAGAAAAATCTGGTAGAAGAGCAGCTGATCCAGGAAGATGTTCCACAATTCCGGATTATCGGGCAGGTATTTGATACATACTGGATGATCGAATATGAAAATCAGTTGTTGATCATTGACCAGCATGCTGCTCATGAGAAGGTGCTTTATGAAAAGATCATGAAACACTTAAAAGAGAAAGAGGGAATTTCTCAGTCACTTCTTTCTCCTGTGGTGGTCACTTTATCTGGCAAGGAAATGCAGATTCTTGAACGATACCAGGAAACCTTTGAATACATGGGCTTTCGGATCGAACCGTTTGGCGACAAGGAATATATTATATCTGCAATTCCTGCAGACTTTTTGAATCTCCAATATAAAGAATTATTTCTGGAACTTTTAGATAATCTTATGATAAACGAAAAATCAGCACAACCGGATTATGTCCTGGATCATTGTGCAACCATGGCATGCAAAGCTGCGGTAAAAGGAAATCATACGATGTCTTTTTCGGAGGCGAAATCGCTGATCGAACAAATGCTGCAATTGGACCAGCCGTACCATTGTCCGCATGGCAGACCAACAACCATCACGATGACCAAACAGGAATTTGAGAAAAAGTTCAAACGAATCGTATAAAAAAGGATGATGTCATTGAAAAATTCAATTTTAGTACTGACCGGGCCAACTGCTGTGGGGAAAACAGAAGCTTCGGTTCAATTGGCTAAACGCTGTCAGGGCGAGATCATATCTGCAGATTCCATGCAGGTTTACCGTAAAATGGATATTGGTACGGCGAAGATCACCGAATCGGAAATGCAGGGGGTTCCTCATCATATGATCGATATTTTAGAACCGGATGAAGAGTTTAATGTTTTTGAATTTCAGAAACGTGTAAAACGAATTATTGAAGATATACAAAGCCGTGGTAAACTTCCGATCCTTGTTGGAGGAACCGGATTTTACATTCAGGCGATTTTGAAAGATGTTGAATTTACACAACAAAAGACAGATTCCTCTTATCGGAATCATCTGGAAGAAGAAGCAAAAAAACCGGAAGGCAAAATAAAACTACACAATAAACTGGCAGCTATTGATCCGGTATCTGCCGGGAATATTCATCCGAACAACGTCAAACGGGTGATCCGGGCATTGGAATATTATAACGATACCGGTAATCGGTTCTCCACACATAATGAAGAACAACAAGAGCGTACTTCACCCTACAACTATCTGTATGCCGTTCTATATATGGACCGGTCAATTTTATATGACCGGATTGATAAACGGGTGGATGAGATGATGAAACAGGGCCTTTTAAAGGAAGTTGAAAATCTGCTTCGTATGGGATATAGCCCGTCCCTTGTTTCGATGCAGGGAATTGGTTATAAAGAACTGGTTCCTGTTATCACAGAGCATAGATCTCTGGATCATGCAATTGAAGAATTAAAGAAAAATACAAGACATTTTGCCAAAAGACAAATGACCTGGTTTCGCCGTGAAAAAGATGTAGACATGATCGATCGATCATTATTTCAGACGACGGAAGATTTAGTGGATCATTTGATCCACCTGGCAGAAAATAAAGGAGTTATGGAACATGAATAATCAGATAACCGTATCCGATATGTACGAAAAATTTGGTATTAGTAAAGAAGTGATCGCACTTGGCGATCAGGTGTTAGGGAAAATACAGGATCGATTTCATGCAATTGATGAAGTCGCAGAGATCAATCAATTAAAGATCATTCACGCAATGCAGAAAAACCGTGTCAGTGAAAGTCATTTATGGGGCAGTACCGGGTATGGCTATAACGATAGCGGACGAGATACATTAGAAAAAGTATATGCCGATATTTTTCACTGTGAAGACGCTCTGGTGCGTTCCCAGATCACATGCGGCACCCATGCCCTTACCATCGCTCTGGCAGGAATTTTAAGACCGGGAGATGAGTTGCTTTCCCCAGTGGGTAAACCGTATGATACGCTGGAAGGGATCATCGGCATGGAAGGTACGAAGACCAAAGGCTCTCTCAGGGAATTTGGCATTTCATACCGTCAGGTCGACTTGCTGGAAGACAGCAAATTTGACTATGAAGGGATCAAAAATGCGATCAATGAAAAAACGAAGTTAGTCACAATTCAGCGTTCGAAAGGATATGCGCTTCGCAAAACTTTTTCTGTAGAGCAGATCGGGGAATTGATCTCTTTTATCAAAGGCATTAAACCGGATGTGATCTGCATGGTTGACAATTGTTACGGAGAACTGGTGGAAACCATAGAGCCAACTGATGTTGGTGCCGATCTGTGTGTCGGCTCCCTGATCAAGAATCTCGGTGGCAGCCTGGCTCCTTTGGGGGGGTATATTGTCGGAAAAAAAGATCTGGTAGAACTCTGCGCGTATCGTTTGACCGCGCCGGGACTGGGAAAAGAGGTCGGAGCATCCTTAAATGTAAACGCATCCTTTTATCAAGGGTTGTTTATGGCACCGACCGTTGTCGCGAGCGCTTTAAAATCGTCGATTTTTGCAGCAAATCTGTATGAACACTTTGGATTTACCGCAAGTCCAAACGGAACAGAGCCACGTTTTGATATTATCCAGGCGATTGCCTTTGAAAGTCCGGAGCGTGTGATCGCATTTTGTCAGGGAATCCAGCAGGCATCGCCGGTAGATTCTTATGTTCTTCCGGAGCCATATGCAATGCCGGGATATCACAGTGATGTAATTATGGCTGCCGGTGCATTTATTCAGGGATCCTCCATCGAGCTCAGCGCAGATGCTCCGATCGAACCACCGTATAGTGCTTTTTTCCAGGGTGGCGTTACATGGCAGCATGGCAAACTGGGTATTCTAAAAACATTGCAGAATATGCTGGATCTAAAACTTGTAGAATTATCATAAAAGATGTCGTATTTTAAAGAATACGGTTCTAAAAATATTGGTTTATCTGTATACATTTTTCGTAAAATATGATAAAATAATTATGTTTTGGATATTGATAGATAAATACATTATGTCTAAAGTAAAAAACACCATGAAAGAGCTGCCTTGTTCGGAGATGCCTTATGAAAAATGTCTGGAACACGGTGCTCCCTATTTATCAGATGCGGAATTGCTGGCAATCATTATAAAGACCGGAAGCCGGGATAAAACTAGCTATGAGCTGGCCAATGAAATTCTAAAGCTTCATCCGGTACATAAGGGGATTGCCGGGTTGTTTTATCTTACCAGACAGGATTATTGTTCTTTACAAGGGATTGGTCCTGTAAAAGCAATTCAATTATTATCGGTAGTCGAGTTAGCCAAGCGTCTTTCTCGAACAACAAAGGCCAAGAAAGTATGTTTTCGCAAACCGGGCGAGATTGCAGATTACTTTATGGCGGAGATGAGATGCCTGGAAACAGAGCATGTATATGCAGCGTATTTGGATTCGGCGGGGGGATTATTATCCTACAAAACAGTTTTTGCCGGAACGATCAATTCATCGTTTGCAAATCCTCGAGAAATTCTAAGACAAGCGTTGCAGCATGATGCAGCGCATTTTGTTGTGCTGCACAATCATCCAAGCGGTGATCCATCCCCTTCCAGAGAAGACTTTGCGATGACTCAGAAACTGAAGAAAGCAGCTGATATGATAGGTATTCCACTGGTCGACCACATCATCGTTGGGGATAATCAGTATTACAGTTTAAAAGAACAAGGATATATTTAAACAAGCAGAAAGGAAATAAAAATTATGAGTAAAGCGATCGGTATCGACTTTGGTACAAGTTCCATTAAATTTTATAAAAACGGCGAGGGCGTTATCCTGCACGAAAAAAGCGTAATTGCCATTTATAATAAACAACACACATTTGCAGTTGGAAATGAAGCGTATGAGATGTATGAAAAAGCTCCTGCAAACATCGCCGTTTCCTATCCGGTCAAAAACGGTGTGATCGCAGATATTGGAAATATGCAGGCTATGATCGATTATTTCTTCATGCAGCTTGATGGTAAGCGCAAACTGAAAGGTGCTGATTATTATATTGCCGTTCCGACGGATATTACAGAAGTTGAAAAAAGAGCTTACTTTGATCTGATTTCCAATACAAACTTAAAGCCTAAAAAAATTCATGTTGTCGAAAAGCCGATTGCCGATGCGTTGGGAATGAATCTGGACATCACAAAATCGATTGGTACTTTGGTTGTTGACATCGGTGCAAATACAACCGAGATTTCCGTCTTGTCATTAGGCGGTATTGTATTGAGCCGGTTGATCCCGATCGGAGGAAACAAATTCGATGAAGCGATCATTAACAAGATCAAAAAAGATTACAATTTTGTCATTGGCGAAAAAACAGCTGAGCATGTAAAGATGACGATCGGTTCCGCTTATGCCAACGATGAATCCATTGACATCTGCGGACGAAATCTTGTGACCGGATTGCCAAGCGAGATCACGATCACAGGAAATGATGCTCATGATGCTCTGAGCGAATTGTTCCAGAGTATTGTTGATTCTGTAAAAATCATTTTAGAGCGCACACCACCTGAGATTTCAGCAGATATCTATCGTTCCGGTGTATATCTGACAGGAGGTTCCAGCCGCATTAAAGATCTTGGAAATTTTGTATATGATCAGCTGGGACTGAAAGTGAATTTGTGCGAAGAACCGGAAAGTACGGTTATCATGGGACTTGGTTCTATTATTGAGGAACCTTCTCTTGCGAAACTGACTATTTAATTACAGGAATATAGAATCGGAGGCATATGTATGTCTAATAGGAGAAAAAAAAGCTGGATCCATCCCAAAATATTATATCTGTGCCTGACTGTACTCTGTGTACTTTTGATCTTGTTATCCTTTAAATTTTCCAATCGTTTTGCAGCTGTAAAAACGACCGTGGGAAATGTTGTGGCACCCATGCAAAAAGGGATCAATTCGGTAGGACGATCCCTGTCCAATGGATTTGATCTGTTTCAGACCAAGAAGTCACTGCTTGCGCAGAATAAAGAACTGAAAGAAAAAATTGATTCTCTTAGTTACAGCAACAAGATCCTGACAAGTGAGAATGCAGAACTGGATAATTATCGCGAATTATACAAACTGGATAAAAAGTATCCGGATTATCCGAAAGTAGCGGCAACGATCATCAGCCGTGACGGAAACAACTGGTATAATGTGTTTTATATTGATAAAGGAAAAGATGATGGCGTGGATGTTGATATGAATGTCATCGCCGGAAACGGTCTTGTTGGTATCGTATCCGAGGCTGGAAAACATTATGCTAAAGTCCGGGCGATCATCGATGATAAAAGCAAGGTAAGCGCCATGTTTGAAGAAACCGGGGAAACTTGCATTGTGAAGGGCAACATGGAAAGCATCTACAACGGGTATATCGATGTAGAGATGATCAGCAACACCGCTAAGATCAAAGAAGGAGAGGAGATTGTAACCTCTCATATCAGTGATAAATTTTTACAGGGATTATCCATCGGATACGTTCAGGACATTACGACGGATCCGTCAAACCTGACACAAACAGCCCATGTAACACCGGTTGTAAATTTTGACCAGCTGGAAACCGTATTGGTGATCACAAAATTAAAAGATTCTTCCGAACTTCAGGAGATTTCAAAATGATAAAGAAAAAGATCAGTTGTATTCTGTGTATTTTAATTGCATTTTTATTACAGACAACCGTATTTCAGAGCATCGCGCTTGCCGATGTGGTGCCGAATCTTTTACTGGTTGTCACGGTTACTTATGCATATCTGCGTGGACGAAGCTCCGGCCTTTTAGTTGGATTTTTTTGCGGCATTATACTGGATATGGCATATGGAAGTGTAATTGGACTTTACGCATTGATTTTTATGACAATTGGATTTTTAGTCGGCTTTTGCCAGAAAATATATTTTCGTCAGGGATTTATCCTGCCGATCATATTGATCGTGTTAAGTGATTTTGTATACAGTATATATTATTATATTACCGAATTTCTTATGCGTGGCAGACTGCATTTTGGATTTTATTTTGTACATCGTATTTTGCCGGAAGTATTGTATACCACACTTGTTGGAATTGTACTATACAGTATTATTGCTGCCGTAGAGCGCCGATTGAATACAAAAAGAAAGGAGAATGAATTTTGATAGATGGAATTTTAGAAGATTTACGCTCCATTGTTAAATCCAGACTTTTTGCATTGATTGTTACGTATGTGCTCTTGTTTAGCATTCTTGTTGGCAGGATGTTTTATCTCCAGATCATAAAAGGAGAAACCTACGATGAAAAAGCCACATTGCAGATGCAGAAAAACCGCACGATCAAAAGCGCACGTGGAAAGATATATGACAAAAATGGAAAACTTTTAGCTTCAAATGAACAAAGTTATGCCATTACCATTGAAGACTCTGGTGATCTAAAGACGAATCACGACAAAAATCAGATGATCTTAAAGTGTATCCAGTTGATTGAAAAAAATGGCGATTCCCTGGATCTCGAATTTCCGATTGAAATTACATCAAAAGGAAAATTCCGTTTTACAGTCAGTTCATCTGCGGAACTTCGTTTTAAGCGAGATATTTATTATGCGAAGACAACAGATGAGTTGTCGGATGAGCAAAAAAACATGACGGCAGAAGAATGCTTCCGTTATATCCGTACTTCTGACAGTGTCAACAAAATCCGCTTTTTTGATCAAAAATTAGATACCGATATTTCAGATGCGGATGCGTTAAAGATCATGACCGTACGATATGCCTTGATGATGAACACATATTCCAAATATGAACCGATCACATTAAGCGCCGACGTTTCTGACAAGACGGTTGCTGCGATTGAAGAAAATGCATCAAGCCTTCCCGGTGTTTCCGTATCGACAGAGATGAACCGTGTATATTATGATAGCAAATATTTTTCACATATCATTGGCTATACCGGAACCATTTCCTCAGAAGCATTGGAAGAGTTAAAGGCAAAAGATCCGAATACCACATACACAGCAGCTGATCAGATCGGTAAGATCGGAATTGAAAAAGAGTATGAAGATCAATTAAAGGGTTCCAAAGGATCTGAGACACTTTTTATTGACAGTTCATCCCGTGTCGTGGAAACACAGAAGACAAAAGATGCTGTGGCAGGAAATGACATCTATCTCTCGATCGATGCAGATCTGCAAAAAGCTACTTATCAGCTTGCAGAAAAAGAAATCGCAGGTATTTTGCTTTCTAAATTGGTAAACAGCAAAAGTCATGGAACAAAAGGCAAGAAAGCATCTGGTATTTTAGTCTCGATCTATGATGTATATGACGCCATTATTCAAAATAGTATTGTAGATATTACTCATTTTTCTGCAGAAAATGCTACTACATTGGAAAAATCCGTATATTCTGCATTTACGACGAAAAAAAATCGTGCTGTGAGATCGATCAAACAGCAGCTGGTATATAATAACAAAACCAAAGGAAGCGACTTATCGAAATCGTTGGATGATTATCTGGATTATATTTTCAGTATGTTGAAAACACAGGGTGTCCTTAACAGTGATGTCATGGATACAACCGATACTCAATACAATAATTATATCAACGACAAGATCAGTCTCAGTGAATTTTTGATCTATGCAATAAAGAACAACTGGATCGACCTGAGCATTTTAGATGTTGCAGATGATTACTACAGTTCCGAAGAAATATATGAAAAAATCTGTTCTTTCATATATGATGAAATCAGTAACGATACTGCTTTTGACAAAAAAGTTTATCATGTAATGGTAGAGAATGGCTCTCTTTCCGGAAGACATGTCTGCATGCTTCTTTATGACCAGAAAGTTATAAAAAGCAGTAAAACGACCTATGCCAAATTAAAAACCGGTATGATCTCTCCGTATAGTTTTATCCGTTCTAAAATACGTTCTCTGGAGATCTCTCCGGGAGAGCTGGGATTGACACCGAGTGCCTGTTCCGTTGTTATCACATCGGTAAATACCGGTAAAGTATTAGCAATGGTTTCTTATCCAAGTTACGACAACAACAAATTTGCCAATCAGGTGGACAGTGATTATTATGCCAAGGTAAGTACCAGCAGCGCCTCGATGCTTCTGAACCGTGCTACACAGCAAAAGACAGCACCGGGATCCACGTTTAAAATGGTTTCCGCCACAGCAGCACTCGAAGAGGGCAAGATCACACCGTATACGACCGTATACGATCATGTGACATTTAATAAGATCACAAAGCCTTGGCCAAAATGCTGGAGTACGTATTCCCATGGCAATATTAATGTTACACAGGCGATTCAGCATTCCTGTAACTACTTTTTCTACCAGATGGGTTACCTGTTGGGAAATGGCCGGAATAATATTGTAGACAACGAAAAAGGACTTGCCACATTGAAAAAATATGCGACTATGTATGGTCTCACCAGTAAATCCGGTGTTGAACTTACTGAGTCAGACCCTACTTTTTCAACCGAAGATATTGTTCGTTCCTGTATCGGTCAGGGTACAAACAGCTATACGCCGGTTCAGTTATCCCGTTATGTAACTACGATCGCAAATGGACAATCCTGTTATAATCTTACCCTGGTTGACCATACCACAAACTCTGTGACAGGGAAAGAAACTAAGAATACAGCAAAAGTAAAGAGCGAATTAAATGTTGACAGTTCGACCTTAAATGCGATAAAAAGTGGTATGAAAAAAGTGGTAAATAACGGTCAATATGTATCGTTATTCCGTGGAGTACCTGTGACAGTTGCCGGCAAGACCGGTACTGCCCAGATTACAGCCAATGAGCCAAACCATGCTTTGTTCGTCAGTTTTGCTCCTTATGAGAATCCTGAAATTTCCGTTACGGTTCAGATTCCAAATGGTTATACTTCTGCTAATGCGGTAGAGCTGGCAAGCAAAGTTTACAAATATTACTTTGACAAAAAATCAAGAAAATCTTTGTTGAAGAAAAAGGTTTCCAACCCAAGTATGGGTTCTGCAAGACAGACGGATTAAGGTTATACAATCCGAATAAATTACGCTAGAATGGAGATTACTATGAAAAAAGCACCCGTTGTTATCAAAGGTAACAAAGCAGGTCTTCGCATTGTGTTTGATGATCAGCTACCGTTCGAAGAACTGCTGGAAAAAATCAAAGAAAAATTTCATGAAAGTGCTGATTTTTTAGGAAACGCACAGGTGGCTCTTTCTTTTGAAGGAAGAGAACTTTCCGAAAACGAAGAGGCCTGTATCCTGCAGTGTATTTCAGAAAATTCTCATCTGGATGTTGTCTGTCTGATCGATAACGACAAAGAGCGGGAAGAGTATTTCTCGCGCTCTTTGGAAGAACATTTAATGCAGATGAATTCCAATACCGGACAATTTTTTAAAGGAAATCTTCGTTCCGGACAGGTAATGGAATTTGACACGAGCATTGTCATACTAGGCGATGTAAATGTAGGTGCCCAGGTTGTTTCTACCGGGAATGTCGTAGTCCTAGGTGCTTTGAAAGGTACTGTTTATGCCGGTGCTTCCGGTAAACAGAATTGTTTTGTTGTAGCATTGAAAATGGATCCTATGCAGATCCGGATTGGCGATGTGATTGCCAGATCTTCCGATGATAAGACAGAAGTTCCAACTGAACCACAGATTGCTTACTTGGATGATGGTGCAATTTACGTAGATACTTTGTCAAGAAAAAACTTGGCAGATATTCATATATAATTTAAATGGAGGATAAGTTATGAGTGAAGTTATTGTTATCACATCTGGTAAAGGTGGTGTCGGAAAAACAACCACTACGGCTAATGTCGGAACCGGATTGGCAAAAGAGGGAAAGAAAGTAGTATTGATCGATACGGATATAGGACTTCGTAATCTGGATGTTGTTATGGGTCTGGAAAACCGCATTGTATATAATCTGGTTGACGTTATTGAAGGAAATTGCCGCATTAAACAGGCGCTCATCAAAGATAAACGTTATCCAAATCTATATCTGTTGCCATCTGCACAGACCAGAGACAAATCTGCTGTCAATCCGGAACAGATGGCAAAGCTGACAGCAGAATTAAAAGAAGAGTTTGATTACATATTATTGGATTGCCCTGCTGGTATCGAACAGGGATTTCAAAATGCGATCGCTGGCGCTGACCGCGCGATTGTAGTAACTACCCCTGAGGTATCCGCTGTTCGCGATGCTGACCGTATTATTGGTCTGTTGGAAGCCAATGAAATCGGAAAGACTGAACTGATCGTAAACCGTTTACGTGCCGACATGGTAAAACGCGGGGATATGATGTCCAGTGAAGACGTTGTTGAAATTCTGGCAGTTGACTTATTGGGAGTTGTACCGGACGATGAGAATATTGTGGTATCCACAAACCAGGGTGAGCCATTGGTAGGAAGCAAAGCACTGGCCGGACAAGCCTATGAAAATATTTGTAAACGAATTATGGGAGAAGAAGTTCCTTTCCTTGATCTTTTACAAAAAAATGGTTTCTTTTCAAAACTGAAGAATAAATTTAAAAACTAAGGAGAGGTTATCATGGGATTTGCAGATTTTTTCAAAAGAAAATCTTCCGGAAATGTTGCGAAAGATCGTCTGAAAATGGTTTTAGTTTCAGACCGATCCAACTGTTCTCCGGAAATCATGGAACAGATAAAAAATGATATCATACATGTTCTGTCTAAATATGTTGAGATTGATCTAGAAGGACTTGATATCAAGATTGAGCAAACAGAGTCCGATGGCGGCAATGGATTGGTGCCTGCTTTGTTTGCTAATATTCCAATTAAGGATATGAAGCACAGTAACAGTACAAAATAATGCGAAATTTTAGAATGTAGGCGGTAGAATAATATGCGAGATCGAATCCGACAATGGTTTCAGTTTAAACGATATAATTGGAAAAATTATGATATTGCATTAGTCGTTGTAGTATTTATATTAACTTTGATCAGTGGGTATATCCTGTCAATTTTAGGAGAAACTTCTTTCATTCGGCAATTTATCAGTATTGTTCTTGGAATGGGAATTGTAGCATTTTTTTCTATTATTGATTATCATGATCTTTGCCTTTATGCACCGATCCTGTATATTGTGACCACTTTGATGGCAGCAGCTACGAAATTGTCTCCACTTGGTACCGATCAGGGAACCGATTCCTATCGCTGGCTGGATTTTAAAGTATTTGCTTTTCAGCCCTCTGAGGTTTGTAAGATCGTTATTATTTTATCCCTTGCGGTATTTTTCAACAAGGCAAAAGAGGGTAATTTAAAGACCTTTAAAAACTTTTTCCTGGCGTGCGGAATTACACTGCTTCCCACATTCTTTATTTTGATCCAATCGGACCTGTCATCCAGCGTTGTGATCATCGTTGTTCTGGCAATGATGTTAGCTTGTTCTGGAATCGGCCATAAAATACTTGGTCCTGTTGTGGCTGTTATTACACCGGTTATCGGATTTCTTTTCTGGTATATACAACAGCCCAACCAGAAGCTGCTGCATGGTTATCAGCTTGAACGTATCATGGGCTGGCTGTATCCGGAAGGAAAAGAACTTGGGGTTATGTATCAGCAGAACAATTCCGTTCTGTCTATCGCATCCGGCAAACTGTATGGTAAGTTGCTGGACGGAACCGATGCGGCCCGGCATTATTTAAATGTAGATGTAAGAGAAAGTGACTTTATCTGGACACCGATCAGCGAAGAATTTGGATTTATCGGCTGCATGCTTATACTGATCCTGCTTTCTATTGTTATTATAAAATCGTTCATCAAAGCAAAAAATGCAAAAGATTATATGGGGATGATGATTGCATCAGGTATTGGGGCTATGTTTTGCTTTCAGACGTTTTTTAACATCGGTGTTGCCACTTCACTTTTACCAAATACTGGTCTGCCATTACCTTTTTTGAGTAATGGTTTGTCATCATTGCTCAGTAATATGATGACGATAGGCATTCTTTTAAATATTGGAATACAACCAAATCGAGGCAGTAGTTCTGCCTATGGTTTTGACTGATAAAGGAGGAGGAGCATATGAACATTGGATTAATTGCACATGATTCCAAGAAAATTTTGATGCAGAATTTTTGTATTGCGTATCGTGGGATTTTAGCCAAACACACAATTTATGCAACCGGAACGACCGGCCGATTGGTAGAAGAGGTTACCAATCTGACTGTACATAAATACCTGGCTGGACATTTAGGTGGGGAAAAGCAGTTAGGGTCACAGATTGAAAATAACGAACTGGATCTTGTGATCTTTTTGCGTGATCCATTAAGTCCTAAACTTCATGAGCCGGATATTGATACGGTATTCCGCTTATGCGATATTCACAATATCCCGTTAGCTTCGAATGTGGCGACAGCAGAATTGCTGGTAAAAGCTCTGGATCGTGGCGACCTCGATTGGCGCGAACTTGTTCGTATGTAACGGCGACACATTACATGCCGCCTTGCGTCAATTACTGTTGATCCTGCCACAATAGCTGATTGCATACAAGCCACATACGCCGATGATGGCATACACAATTCGGGAAAGCAATGACATATTACCGAATATAAATGCAACCAGATCAAGGCCAAAAAAGCCTACCAACCCCCAGTTGATAGCACCAATTATGACAAGAACCAGTACGGTATAATCTAATCCTTTCATAGACAACCTCCTTTTATAGATAGTGTTTCATGAAAGAGAAAAAATATACATCCGGAAAGGAGAAGTTTTATGGCTCAAAATAAAAAAGTGATCCCCATGAACAGACGTTTTCAACCAAGCGTTACATGGTTTATCTTTCTCCTGGTTTTTGCTTATATTGTATTTCTTTTGATCGGTTTTTTTTCTCAAAAACATATTTCCATTTATGAAGTAAATACTTCACAGATTTCAGATGATACTCCTATGTACGGTATCATATTGCGAAATGAAAAAGTGATAAACACGCCATCGGAAGGCTATATCAACTATTACAATGCGGAAGGAAGCCGGGTAGGGCCGGGAGATGTCATCTATACACTGGATCAGAATGGAGAGGTCAGCAGTGCATTGGACGAGATACAATCAACACAAAATAACTCCCAGAGTATTTCTGCAATGAGAGAAGTGATCTCGTCTTTTTACAATGCATTTTCCATGTCAAATTACACAAAAGTTTCGGATTTTTCTTTTGATGTAAATAATGTTATCTTTGAGTCAAACAACGATAATCTTTATAGCCAGCTCAACCGATCCTTAAAAGAATCTGGTCAAAATCAGAACGTAAAAAAAATAAAAGCGCAAGAGAGTGGTGTAATATCGTATTCTATTGATGGCTATGAATCAATCACAAAGGACTCACTGAACAAAGAGTTATTAAACAATTATGGAAAATCAACAAGAAAGCGGATTCAGAACACAGAACTTGCTAAAGCAGACTCCCCTGCCTATAAAATTGTGACCGATAATCAATGGACCATCGCTGTAATCCTGAATGATGAGGATTATAAGGCTCTGGACGGAAAGACAAGTCTCCGTGTTACGATCGGCCGCGATAACATATCGTTTAATGCCTCATTGGAACTGTTGGATCAGGATGGTGTACATTTCGCATTGCTTACAACTTCGCGATACATGGAGCGCTATATCAATGACCGGTTTCTGAAAATTGAATTTAATTTGAAATCTGCTTCTGGATTGAAAATTCCAAACTCGTCCATCCTTTCCAAAGATTTTTCCGTGATCCCGTCCGATTATTTATGTAAAACAGAAAACGGGGTTGGTGTATTAAAACAGATCACAAATGAAAGTGGTAAATCAGTTCCTCAGATCACCACAATAAGTAATTATTTTGTTCAGGATAAAAATGTATATATTCCAACGAGCATTATCTCAAAGGGCGATACAATATACAAATCCAATTCAAGTGAGAGTTGTATTGTATCAGATCCGCAGCCACTGGAAGGCGTGTATTGTGTCAATGAAGGATATTGCCAGTTCCGATATATCGAAAAAAAATATCAAAATAACGAATATACCATTGTTGCCGAAAACAGTTCTGGCGGACTCTCTGCATACGATCATATTGTTGTCGATCCGTCCAGTCTTGGCGATGATGATTTTATACAATAATGGAGGCGAATTCTTATGGTAAAAGAGAATTTAAAAGTGGTTGAAAGTAAAATAGCGGATGCCTGTAAACGTGCCGGCAGAGACCGTTCTGAGGTGACTCTCATCGCAGTCAGTAAGACAAAGCCGGTAGAAATGATGCAGGAAGCAATCGAATATGGCATTCACACATTTGGCGAAAATAAAGTTCAGGAAATGTTATCCAAACAGGAAACTCTCACACAGCCTTTATCCTGGCATCTGATCGGCCATTTACAACGCAATAAAGTCCGTCAGATCGTGGGTCGCACAGCGCGTATCCATTCTGTTGACTCCATTCGCTTAGCCAAACAGATCCAGACCGAATTTGAAAAGCAGAATAAGATCGCCGATATTTTAATTGAAGTCAATATGGCAAAAGAAGAGTCAAAATATGGATTTATGCCAGAAGAAACCGAGCAGGCAATTCGCGAAATAGCGGCAATGCCAAACATCAAAATACATGGTTTGATGACAATTGCTCCTTTTGTTGAAAATCCGGAAGAGAATCGCATTCATTTCCGGAATTTGAAAAAATTACTGGTTGACATTAACCAAAAAAACATTGATAATGTTAATATGAATGAGCTTTCTATGGGAATGACTGGTGACTATGAAGTTGCAATCGAAGAAGGGGCTACTTTTGTACGTGTAGGAACCGGCATATTTGGAAACCGCATTTACTTATAGAACAGAAAGGAACAAAAGAATGGCACTTGAT
This sequence comes from uncultured Eubacterium sp., assembly GCA_934316925.1. Lineage (GTDB taxonomy): Bacteria > Bacillota > Clostridia > Lachnospirales > Lachnospiraceae > Eubacterium_F. The sequence goes on along the minus strand of CAKREC010000026.1, from coordinate 6,900 downwards.
AAAATTTTTAAATTTTTTAATTTAGATGCAGATTATGACGATGAGGATTATGGATACGAGGAATATGAAGAAGCACCAGAGGTTCCAAGTAACCGACGCACATCCAAACCTCAACACTTTGATGAACCGGAAGAAGAGCCAAAAGCAAAATCAGGTTTCCTTGGTTCTAAACCTAAAGTGGTATCGATGAACAATAAATCGATGGAAGTAAAAGTGGTAAAACCACATTCATTTGAAGATTCACAGGATATTTGTGATATGCTTATTTCCAATCGTCCTGTAATTGTAAATTTAGAAGGATTTGATCCGACAGAAGCACAGCAGATCATGGATTTTGTCTGTGGTTGTATTTATGCTATACGTGGCAAGTATCATCAGATTTCTAAATATATTTTTATCTTCACACCAAATAGCGTGGATATCAGCGGAGATTCTTTGGGACTGGAAAATGGCATCTCATCCATGCCGGTATTAAATCGTGAATTTTAATGAAAGATAATAAAAAAATCCAATTTTTCATCCGTCATATTGAGGATATGATTCAGCGGACGATTGCTTATGAATTTCCTTGTTTTACCGAATTTTTAATGACTGGTGAATTGCAGAACGTGCGTAGCCTGATCCGGCAGAATTCACAGATTTTTTGTGCGTTCTGGGGTGGTGACTCCGATTGTGATCGTCTGATCGCCGGTTTCTTTCCTGCGTCCTGGGATCCTGATGACACACAATCTTTTTTCCCAATTGATTGTGTACATATCAGACCATCTTCGCCTAAATTTTCTGATTCCTTGAATCATAGAGATTTTTTAGGTGCGATTTTAAATATCGGGATGGATCGGAGCAAGATTGGAGATATCCGAGTCTGCGAAAACACAGCTTATGTGTTTTGCCATCAGGACTTTTCGGATCTTATTCTCAATGAATTGTCAACCGTCCGGCATACCAGCGTTGTTTGTGAAAAAGTGACTTCTACGTCGCTGATTCCCAAACAGGAATATGATCCACTTTATGCCAGTGTTGCTTCACCGCGGATTGACAGCATTGTTGCAGCGATTACTGGATTATCCCGCACAAAAGCTACGCAGTTGATCCATCAAAGATTGGTTGTTGCCAATCACACAGAAGTGTCTTCGGTAAGTCATATGTGTAAAGATGGATATATTATATCGATCCGTGGATACGGCAAATATATGTTACAAATATTAGAAGATACTTTCACACGAAAAGGGAAACAAAAAATCATTATTTTAAAATACATTTAAGGAGGGGCCGGTTATGCTATCACCAGCAGAATTAGAAAGCAAGAAAGTCACAACAAAGAAAAGAAAATATGAGAAAGCTGAGGTAGATACTTACCTGGAATTAGTTTTTGACAACTATAAAGCTGTATATGATGAGAATATAGAACTTCAAAAAAAGGTTAAAACATTGAGCGACGGCATTCAATATTATCGTTCAATTGAATCCACAATGCAGAAAGCGTTGGTATTGGCAGAGAAAACTTCCAAAGAAACAAAAGACGCTGCTATATTAAAAGCTGAAGCAATTGAAAAAGATGCCAATATCCGTGCGGAACATATTGTTTCCGAAGCAGAGCAAAAATATGATGTGATCAAAGATAAATGCTTACAATTGATGAAGCAGTTCAATAATTATAAAACACAGTTAAAACAGGCTGCTACCAGTCAGTTAGAGTTGATCACAAGTGACTCCTTTAATGTTGTTACTCCGGATATCCAGTCAATGGATGAGAATGTTGCTGAAATTATCCAGTCGAAAGAAAACGTGGAAAACAGTGTAAGTGAAAGTGAAGTTGAAACAGAATTCAACGAAACGGTTGAAGCAGATGCAACCGTTGAGGATCTTTCCGAAACTACAATTATCCCGGATGTAAAAGAGCATTTAGCTTCTGATCGATCCGATGATAAAAAACCAGCAGAAAACATTGACAAAACAGTCGATATCCTTACTGCAGATACCATTGATCTGAGTCATTCTCTTGATCAGATTCAAAATGAATTACAGGAAGAGGTAGACACGGAAAATGCAGATGATACAAACGAAGATGATTCATCTGACGATCTTTCTGTGGATTCCGTAGACGAATTTGAATTTGAAAATTCTGTAGAAGAAACTCCGGAGATTACGGATAAAGCATCTTCTGAAAACGATCTACAATTAGAAGAGTCTGATCCAAAAGATCAAACGCTTAGCAGTGAAAGCGCTTCCGATGAACTTCATCTTGATGTCGAAGATTCGGTAAAGGTGCAGACTGTAAAGCCTCTCGAAGCCGAACTTATCGATGCCGCTCCGACAGAGCCGGAAATATTAGAACCGATTGATATTTCATCCAAAGAGGCTCCTACATTAGATTCCTTATTACAGAGCATGAATATCGGCGGAAAAAAGAAAAATAAAAAGAATCAGGAAGAGGACCCGTTTGAATTTTTAGGATCTGTGGATGACTTTTGATGAAAAAAAATAAAACATTATTATTGACGAATTTTGTATTTGCCGCTGTTTTTATTCTGCTTTTATTCGCAGACCGGGTAACCAAAAACTTAGCGGCGCAGCATCTTATGAAAGCAGATGTGCCGGTTATAAACAATATCCTTGTTTTGCATTATCTTGAAAACCGTGGTGCCGCATGGGGTCTGTTTCAAAATGCCTTCTGGATGTTTTATATCATTACAATTCTGGTTTTGATCGCTATGGTGTATTATTATGTCAGACTGCCATTTACAAGGCATTATTGGTACATGAGATGTTCGATCCTGTTAATTGCTGCCGGTGCGATTGGCAATTTTATTGATCGTGCAATATGGCACTATGTTGTTGACTTTATTTATATTCAATGTATCAATTTCCCAGTATTCAATGTTGCTGACTGTTATGTATGCATTGGTGCCGTATTATTGATATATGGACTATTATTTTATTATAAAAACGATAAGATACTATAATAAGATTTTTATGTGAAGGGGGATGTACCATTGATTCGTACATCCCTTTTTACAATTGTTTTACACTGGATAGAGTGAAAGAAAAGGAGAGGACCGACCCAAAATGAGACAGATTCAATTTACGGTTGACGAGGATTTCAATAATACACGATTAGATCAATATTTAGCTGACCATATGGATTTTTCGCGTTCCTATATTCAAAAATTAATTAAAAATAAGCATATATTGATCAATGACGCCCCTATGATAAAGCCTAAGTATCCTGTATTATCTGGAATGTCAATTATTGTAAATATACCAGATCCGGAAACGATTGAAATTATACCAGAAAAAATGGATCTTGATATCTTATATGAGGATGAAGATCTTTTAATCGTAAATAAGCCAAAAGGTATGGTTGTACACCCAGCGCCCGGCCATTCACAACACACTCTTGTAAATGGCATTTTATATCATTGTAAGGGAAGTCTCTCCGGAATCAACGGAGCGCTTCGTCCAGGAATTGTACATCGGATCGACAAAGATACCACCGGCTCACTGGTAGTATGCAAAAATGACAGTGCTCATCAATGTTTAGCAAAACAACTTAGCGAGCACAGCATAAAAAGAATATACAATGCGATAACATATCACAATTTTACACAAGATAATGGAACCGTTGATGCTAATATAGGAAGACATCCCATTGACCGGAAGAAAATGGCAGTAGTCACAAACGGCGGAAGAAGAGCAGTAACCCATTACCACGTACTCGATCATTTAAATAACAAATTTAACTGGATCGAATGTCAATTAGAAACTGGACGGACACATCAGATCCGAGTCCATATGGCTCATATAAAACACCCTATATTAGGTGATGAGGTATATGGTCCCAAATCCAATGGGCGCTTTTCGTCTCTTCAAGGCCAAACATTACATGCAAAAACAATCGGTTTTATCCATCCACGCACCAATCAATATATAGAAGTCGAAGCGCCACTTCCTCCATATTTTGTATCTCTGATCAACGAACTAAAATCTTAAGTTTTTTTTCGTCAATATTATGAGAAATCCTGCGAAATCTGCTTGACTTTTTAATATCTATAGGTGTAGTATATAGATACTTCATGTGTAGTCTCTACATTGATATTTGTAGGTTTTAGGGGAAACTACAAATGTAGATAAACAAACTACAGTGCTAGAACAACAGGATGTGCGGGAGTAATATGATTATGATTGATTTGAGGAGGTCCTTATAATGAAGGATAGCAAAAAAGAATTACGTTTGCATGAAGGCGAGCTAAATGTAATGGAATTGCTATGGTCAAATGATGTATTAGCAGCAAAAGACATTGCTAAAATCATAAAAGAATATATTGGTTGGGAAAAAAACACTACATATACCGTTATTAAACGTCTGATTGATAAAGGTGCAATTTTAAGACAAGACCCTGGTTTTTTATGTAAAGCAAAAGTTACAAAAAAAGATGTTCAGTCCATTGAGACCAATGCTTTGTTACTAAAAATGTACGGTGGTTCCCTTACCAGTTTTATTACAGAATACCTGGCAGGGTGCAAGTTGACAACCGAGCAGGTGATAGAACTGCAGCGTGTATTAAATAATCAGATCTAGCAAAGCAATACAGCATGTTACATAAAATGTGCTGTATTTAATTTCCCAAAGCACTCTCTTGGACAAACTCCAGTTTTTCAAAAAGAGTATATTATAAAAGGAGGATTCAAATAATATGGAAAACAAACTTACTTATCACGAAGAAACAACGAGAAATAATACCTTAAAGCTACGTGCTGTTTTAAACACCATTCCAGGCTTTTGTAAGGATTATTTCCGTGCTATTGAGCCAAATACATCTGCCAAGACAAGGATTTCCTATGTCTATGATATTCGATTATTTTTTCATTTTTTAAAGAATTCCAATCCATACTTCAAAAAATACGAGGATATCACCATGATTCAGTTATCTGATCTAGAGCAACTGGAAGCCGTGGATATTGAAGAATATCTCGAGTACTTAAAATACTACACTGACGATGAAGGAAAGGTTCATACAAATAATGAACGGGGATTACATCGTAAACTGGCAGCAATACGAAGTATGTTTAATTATTATTACAAACGTGAGCGCATTCATTCAAATCCCACCGTTGTTGTCGATATGCCTAAATTACATAAAAGAGAAATTATCCGGTTAGATGTGGATGAGGTGGCGGATCTACTGGATTATGTTGAGCATGGCGGCGAGGAATTGTCTGGTATGAAAAAAGTATACTTTGAAAAAAATAAAGTACGCAATCTGGCAATATTCACATTATTACTTGGAACCGGAATTCGTGTATCCGAGTGTGTTGGTTTAGATCTGGAAGATTTGGATTTTAAGAATAATCGGATTCGAATCATACGAAAAGGTGGCAAAGAAGATTTTGTGTACTTTGGAGATGAAGTTGCTGAAGCGCTTTATGACTATTATGCCGAAAGAAAAAATATAACAAATGTAAAACAGGATCATGAACACGCATTTTTCTTATCAATACAGAAACGCCGGATCACGGTACAAGCCATTGAAAATCTGGTTTCTGATTGTGCAAAGCATGTCACAACAATCAAGCATATTACACCACATAAATTACGAAGTACTTATGGTACCAATCTATATAAAGAAACAGGCGATATTTATCTTGTTGCAGAAGTATTGGGACACAATGATGTAAATACTACAAGAAAGCATTATGCTGCAATGGAAGAAGAAAGAAAGAGGAAGGCAGCATCCGCTGTCTCCCTCCGAAAAAACGATTAAATCATGTATCGCTCTTCTCTCCTGCCAAATCCCACCTAAAATCAGATTCTTATCTTCTATCTGCCGGTTGGATATTTGGCAAAGAGATTATTAATGCTATTGTAAATGGATGTTGCTGCCTTCTGCTGGAACGAAGCATTGGTTAATTTACTATAGTCCGAACTACCCGATATAAATCCAAGTTCGATCAAGATAGCAGGAACTGTGTTATGTTTGCAGACATAATATCCTGCTGTTTTGGTACCACGATTCTTGGTGCCAACATCCTTGAGTAAAGCGGTACGGAACATCGTTGCCATTGTCTTGCTGGTCAGGCCGGAAAAGCTCTTACTGTTATTGGAAACAGAATAATAAACCTCAGTACCATTCGCGGAAGAACTGTCGGATGAATTCATATGCAGACTGATAAACACATCTGCTCCTACTTTTTTAGCAAAAGCTGCACGATTTGCCAGAGTAATAAACGTATCAGATGTCCTTGTCCAATAAACTTTGGTGTCGGGTGCATTTCCTGAAAAATAGTTCTTCATAAGTGTATATATGATTTTAAAGTTCAAATCTTTTTCATTGGTTCCTTTATTCTGTGCACCAGGATCATGTCCACCATGTCCGGCATCTAAGACAACAATATTCTTATAAATCTTATTTGGTGTATTCATCGCTACAACAAAGCGATCCTTTTCCTCATAAATCTTATATCCTTGAATCGAAGTTGTTGCTACCGTAATATAAGTCTTTCCAGAAGCTTTGGAAATCTGAACATCTTTTACTTTATTGTTATTTATGACAACCGGATTTTCTGTAAAATAGTTTACATAATCGCCCTGGATCTCTACGCGGAATTTTTTGTTTGCATAAAAGTCCGTGTTTGTTACCTTACTGATCGTCACACCGGATGGCTTTGGAATCGCTAATGAATAATTGGCAATTGTAGTATTATTAGAACCTGCATAGTTATATAAAACATTAATTGTCAAAGTGTTGTTTTGCACAGCATAAGAATAGTCTAATGTATCCTTGCAAGTCAAGGTAACAACAACCGAATCATTGTCCTTTGTCACTTCGAACTTATCAATGATCTCTCCAAAATTTGAAAACTGATTTTTATCCAAGAGATACTCTGACGTAGGAATTGTAA
>CAKREC010000025.1 GCA_934316925.1 uncultured Eubacterium sp. | reverse complement strand
GAAGTGCTCTACCTCTGAGCCACATCAGCATTTGTAAGCAACCTTACGAATTATTATTTTAGCAAAGTTCCATCACTCTGTCAACAAAAATTTGTCATGTTATATCGTTAATATAACACGTCATAGCATCCTCCCACGACTTGTTGAACGGAAGAATCATGATATACGGTTTTTCCTGTTTTTCGATCTCGACATAATCTCCCGGTTTCAGAAAATGCGTATCTTCGATCCAGATCCGTTCCGTCTGCAATGCTCCCGTAAGCGAATCCAAAATCGGTTCGGTATACTCCGGCAGCGCAACACATTCCGTGACCTCATACTCGTCCTCATGGATCAGATTGACAACTGCCACGATCCGTTTCTGTTCCCGCAATACCAGAAGTTCGCCATCCAGCGCCTGAAGTTCACGACAGACCTCCGCATAATACATCCGGCTCCGTTTCATATACAAGTCAAACTTCTGGCTTTCCAGGCAGTCAGCAGCGAACTTCACGACCAAATCCTGCTCCGTCTCATCCAATACCATATACGGAGTGACAGAAAGCGTCTGTGTGCCTCTCTTTTTGGTTATAAATGTCTCCCGGTAATATGCCGGACAAAACCCCAGTTTTTTATAAACTTCCGGATTCTCCGGACACAAAAACGCAACCAGTGCTCCCTCTTCTTTCGCCGCCAGCAATCCCTCTGTAAGCACTTTTGTCATCTTTCCCTGCCGCCGAAATTGCTCATCCGTCGCCACGCCGACCAGATACGGTGCTACGCACTCTTTTCCCCGATACATCACAGAATAAGGAGTAAAAAACGCCATCGCACACAGCGTATCTCCCTCCCAATCTGTGCATATATGACTTTTATCTGCCTTAGAAGAAAAATAATACTCGATATAACGGTCTGTATCGCCAAAAGCAGTTTTCCACAGCTGTTTCAGTTCTTTTTTCATTTTTCCACCAAAAGGCAGATAGCCTGCGAAGAAATTCCTTCCTCATTGCCGGTAAAGCCCAGTTTTTCTTCTGTCGTTGCCTTGATATTGACTGCATTAACCGGCACATCTAACACGTTAGCAACATGTTCCCGCATCGTGTCAATATACGGACGCAGTTTTGGCCGTTGGGCGATCACCGTCGCATCTATGTTGCCAACTGTATATCCTTCTTTTTCCACCAGTTCTTTCACATGACGCAGAAGCTCTATACTGGAGATTCCTTTGTACGCCGGATCTGTATCCGGAAAATGTTTGCCAATATCCCCCAGAGCAGCAGCACCCAACATCGCATCCATGATCGCATGCAGCAGTACATCTGCATCGGAGTGTCCCAGCAGCCCCAGTTCATGAGGAATTGTCACACCTCCTAAGATCAGATCGCGCTCCGGCACCAAACGATGAACATCATAACCCATACCGATTCTCATTGTAATCACCCCTTAAAATCATTTACCTTGTTTTCCCGCCTGATACATACTTTGGAAATCAACTTCCTCGCAGCAATCCACAGGCTTATGTAACAAAAAAGACCTTGAAGCTCAGCTTCAAGGTCTTTTGCAGTAGCGGAAACTGGATTTGAACCAGCGACACCACGGGTATGAACCGTGTGCTCTAGCCAACTGAGCTATTCCGCCATCCAAAATGTCAAGAGAAACTCTCGACACACGCAAGAACAAGTCTTGCCTATCTATCATAACAAGTATCATCGATACTTGAAATGGGACCTACAGGGCTCGAACCTGTGACCCCCTGCTTGTAAGGCAGGTGCTCTCCCAGCTGAGCTAAGATCCCAAGCGCTTATTACCGCGACTTCTTTATTATATCAGATTGCGAATTATTGTCAACACTTTTTTTCATTTTTTTGGTTTATTTTTCAGAGACCATCCCATCCACAATTTCAATGACCCGATGGCACTGTCCGGCGATGTTAGGATCATGCGTTACTATGACCACCGTCTTTCCCTGTTCATTCACCTGTTTGAACAAATTCATCACTTCCTGTCCTGTCTTTTGATCCAACGCTCCCGTCGGTTCATCGGCAAGGATGATCTGTGCGCCGTTTACGAGCGCCCTGGCAATTGCCACACGCTGACGCTGTCCACCGGATAAACATCTTGCCAGATTGTCCCTTTTATCATAAATGTCCAGCTGTTTTAATACTTCTTCAACCCGATTTTTCTTTTCTTTCTTATATTTATGGGAATAATAAAGAGGCAGCATTACATTTTTTTCCACACTATAACGCTCGATCAATGCAAAGTCCTGCACCACAAAGCCAAACATCTCATTGCGCAGTTTCGCCATTTCCCGGTCTGTAACTCCCTGAATATCCTTCCCATCCAGACAATACTGCCCGTCTGTCAAAGCATCCATACAACCTATGATATTTAAAAGTGTCGATTTGCCGGATCCCGAGGTTCCCATGACTGCGACAAACTCGCCACGCTCAATCTGCAAATTTACATCCGTCAACGCCTGAAATTCCACATTCCGGTCTTTATATATTTTAGATACATTCTTTAACTCAATCAACATTTTCTCCCCCTATTCATGAATCAACTGTATAATTTCTTTTTTCAAGTAAACCAATAAGATCACGCTGGCAATGCCACCACATAAAATCCCGGTAACTCCGAAAGCCGCTGCAACGCCAAGCCATTCCATATCATTTCCCAGCATCAAACTGACCGATGGCGAAAGATCCAGACGATCAAACGCTTTGATCATTATCCCGACGATCGCCACCGCAATCGCAAAACTTCCCACAAAAAAGATCAGGAAATTTTTCATCAGCCAGCACCAGATCCGTCCTCTTGTGCCGCCTGTCATCTTGCGGATCACAATTTCTTTTTTCTTACCTTTCAGCCACACAGAAATTGCCGCAAATATATTTCCCAGGACAAAAATCCCAACTGCCACATACTGGATCAGCATACCTTGTATTCCGTTGAGCACATTCCGATTTAATATCCCGGCTGCTTCCGCTGCCTTTTTCACCTGTACATTTTGCAAATCTTTTAATGCCTCGCTGGCAGTCTCAACACTCCGGCTTCCATCATCTACAAATCCATACTGCGGAACCATCGTTTCCTGAATGCTCTTTGCATAAAGATTTAAAATATAATCGCTGCTTCTGACATCATTCGACTGGCTGTCACGATACACCCCAACAACTCGATAATTCTTTTCATTTATGGTCAGATAATTCTGACCATCCACTTGCTGGCATAACTGCAAAACATCCTGACGTACCAGCACCGTATCTGTCCCTTGCTCGTAGTCCTGTTTGGAAAACAGCCGTCCATCAGACAGCATAAGCAGCTTCTCATCTTTTATGCACGCTGCACAGCCCCTTTCCAGTTTGACACCCTTGATCCGGTAAGAATCCATCGTTTGCATCCGAGAGAGAATGGTTGGTACTACGGTATCCCATCCATCCTCACTGTAAAAAACGGCATATTCCTCTGACATGCCCGCAAATGGTCTGAAAACATCTTTTTGATTAAAATATGATACACCGCAGAAAACAAAAATGACAGAAACCATGACCAGAACACCCGTCATCAATCCTGATTTATAAATAAATTGAACCATCCCACACCCTCTCCTAACTATAAGTTATCTGAAGCATTTCCCGAATTGTTCTGCGTCTCAAAAGCACAACCGGGACATATGATAACACAAACACATACACAGCCAACACCAAAAGCGAAACACCGGTCTCCGGACGAAAACCTTTCACGCCACACACAATAACCGCAGATACCAGATACATGCCCCATATCTGTAGCAGCACCCGTATCACCATACTCCGGCGGCTTGCGCCACACATACAATGAATCGCAAGTTCCCTGCGAAAATCAGACAAAAAATTGAGTATATTGCCGGTCATTGAAATCACACAAAATATCAGAAAGATAACGGCAACGCTCCCAAACAGTACCATTTCATCTATCAGGTCCTTTGTGATCATATTCATCTGATAAGAAAAGCTGTTAACCTGCAATTCTAAGGTACCCTGTTTGTGGGCATATGCTGCCACTTCCTCCATGACAGTTTTATATTTCTCTGGAAAATATGTACTCGAAAAATAGTTCATGATCGATACGACATCTTTTGCGTCCGTACGACTTATCCGTACGATATAGGAATCCAGACACCGTGGTTCTCTGCCAGCACCAGGTTCTATAAAATATTCTCCCTGTTTCAAAAATCCGACCACACAATATTCTTTCTCCATATAGTCCCTAAAGACATCTCCCACCTGATATAACTCATGATAATCATTGCCCAGGAACACCGGAATCGCCTCATCGTCCGACGACTTCGCCAGGGCACTCAGATCACCATCATAGGCGACCTGGCACACCGAGAAAAAATTTTCTGACACCATAGCCAATGGTAAACTTTCATCTTCTACAGCTTCTTTATCTGTTATGACACGTTGATACATTTTCTTTTCTTCGGATGGGAAACTGAAATGATAGCTTGTATTCACAACAAAAGAGTCTTTGCCGCCATCGATTTCCTTCAATTTGGTTTGTGTAACCTGATATAACTTCTGCAGCTTTTTCTCCATCGCTTTCTCATTTAGCAGTGCATCCATCCTTGCATACGGCGTATCATCTGCAAACATGTGGATCTCGCCCTCCCGGGTCATGTGTTCCAGCTTGGTTTTCTCATCCTTATACTGCCAGTAACTATTCAGCAAGACCGCCAAGATCATACCAACCGCAAACATCTGTAGTATATTCCAGACGAAATTGAACTTATTGTGTTTTATATCCTCCAGCAAATAGCGTAACTGTGTCAAATATATCCCTCCCTACTAACGCTTATTTTAATTATTTCTGCTTATAATAGCTCAAAAAGTCTCCCAGCTTGCCAACTGCATCTTCCAGCACTTCCAGTCTCGGCAAGTATACGACGCGGAAATGATCCGGCTCTTTCCAGTTGAATCCGCCGCCGTGAATGATAAGGATCTTCTTGTCACGAAGCAGATCGAGTGCAAATTTTTCATCATCCACAATATTGAACTTTTTCGTATCAATTTTAGGGAAAATGTAAAATGCTGCTTTGGGCCTCACGGCAGAAATACCCGGAATATCATTCAATGCCTTATAAACAAACTCACGCTGTTCATAAATACGGCCACCCGGCACGATATAATCGTTGACACTCTGGTATCCCCACAATGCGGTCTGCACGACTGACTGCGCCGGAACATTTGAGCACAGGCGCATATTCGACAGCATATTGAGTCCTTCGATATAACCTTTTGCCATATTCTTATTTCCACTTAAGATCATCCAACCGATACGGAATCCGGCGATCATATGTGATTTGGACAATCCACTGAATGTCACACAGAACAGATCCGGTGCCAGTGAAGCAATCGAGATATGTTCTTCTCCGTCCATGACCAGACGGTCATAAATCTCATCCGAGAAAATGATCAGCTGATGCTCTCTCGCAAAGTCAACAATCTGCTGCAAAACTTCTTTCGGATACAATGCACCCGTCGGGTTATTCGGATTGATGATGACAATTGCTTTCGTATGGTCATTTACCTTTTTCTTCATATCTTCTATATCCGGATACCACTCAGACTGCTCATCACAGACATAGTGAACGGCTTTTCCGCCTGCCAGAGTGACACACGCTGTCCAAAGCGGATAATCCGGTGATGGCACCAGCACTTCATCGCCGTTATTGAGCAAGGCTGACATACTGAGATTGATCAGTTCGCTTGCACCATTTCCTGTGTAAATACCGTCCATCGTTACATTTGGGATTTTTTTGATCTGTGCATACTGCATAATGGATTTTCTTGCGGAAAACAATCCCTTTGAATCCGAATATCCCTCACTGTCCACCAGCTGTTTCTGCATATCATGGATCACCTCATCCGGCGCACGGAATCCAAAAGGAGCTGGGTTTCCAATATTCAACTTCAGCACCTGTGTACCTTCATTTTCCATGCGGGATGCCTCATCGACAACCGGGCCTCTTACATCATATAATACATTGTTCAATTTTGTTGATTTTTCAAAACTTCTCATCGTCACTTCATTCCCCTCTGTCATAATCTTTGTCGCGGTCTCTTTCTCGTCACTCGCTGTATCTTCACCTTTCAGCCAGGCCGCTTCACAATGCAGCGCGGCAGCCAAAAACTGCAAAATATTGTCTCTCGGAATCGTCTTACCACTCACATACTGACTGATCTGGCTCTTTCCCAGTTTGATTCCTTCTTTTTCAGCCAGGCGCAGCAGATCCACCTGTTTCATCTGCTCTCGTTCCATCGCCTGCAGCAGTCTCCCGGTAAATACATTTTCCGCCATATTTCACACGCTTCCTTTCCCTAAATTGAACTTTGTCCAAAAAGTTCAATTCTTGTATTTGTTTAGTTCATTTTCCTTACTATAGCACAACAAAAATTGAACTTCAAGAGAAAATAACAAAAAAAGCTCTCAGTATTCGAAACAATACTGAGAGCTTGTATCTCTTTTCTACATTCCTTTGTAAAGCGTACACAAAAGATCTGCTGTTCCGTCCAATCCAAGACGATGACTGTTCAGCACGATGTCATAGGTGTGTTTGTGACCCCATTCCTGTTTGGTAAAGTAATTGTAATAGTTCTTACGCTGTGTATCAGTCTTACGGATAAAGGTCTTTGCCTGAGGCACGGATGCCTTCTGAACTTCCTGCAGACGCTCGATACGATGTTCCATCGGAGAAGTAACAAATACACTAAGCACTTTCGCATCCGGATGCTCCGCAAGTACGAAATCCGCACAGCGGCCTACGATCACGCAATCCTCTTCCGATGCGATCTGACGGATCACGGCACTCTGCAGCTGAAATAATGTCTCTGTCGCCGGGCGCTCTTTCTCAACATTTTCATTACCTTCATATAAAGGTTTGAAATAAAATGGGTTAGTCGCCTTCTCATCCGCCTTGTCCAGAGAAGTGGAGGAAATCCCTCCATGTTCTTTCGCCATATCCAACAAGTTACTATCATAAAATCCTATGCCAAGCTTGGAAGCTACTTTCTGTCCAATGACTTTTCCGCCACTTCCACAGGCTCTGCTGATACATATAATTCTGTGTGCCATAGAATCAGTCCTTTCCTTATTTCTTTTCTCTATTTTACCATATTTTTTCGGATGTTCCTAGTTTTTATTCTTCTCAAAATCAAAATCATTTTCCACAATGTCTGCCAAACGGCGTTTCAAGCCACGGCAGAAATCATCGGAATGATAAATCTTCATAAACTCCTCTTTGGTCACCCATTGATAGTCCTCCGTCTCTCCCTCCTGAAAACGGATCGCATCTTTATCTCCATCATACCGGCAAAAGTACCCCTGGAAAATGCACTCATGGTATCGCGTGTGATATGTCGGTGTCAGCTCGTCCGCCTGGATCCCGGTTTCCTCTCGCAATTCTCTCCTGGCAGCTTCATAAAACTCTTCTCCCTTTACCATCGAGCCACCTGCACTGCTCTCCCATTTGCCAGGGTTGGACTCTTTGTTCTTGTCTCTTTTCATGAGCAGGATCGTATCATCCGTATGCATGACAAAAACCTCTGCAACACCATGATACATTCCTTTCGGGATCGCTTCGCCACGAATCAGATCAACCCCCAGCTTCTTCCCATTTTCATCAAACGCATCCCAGATTTCCATTATTATCCTCCTTGGTGCTCCACCATTTTCTTCTACTTATTATACCAAAAGAAGAGAGTATATTTCAACTCTCTCCTTCTTTTGCTACGAAAACTATGTAATTTTTATTGAACGGCTAACTGACGTCCCAAATTACCACATTCATATACGGCATCATCGTCCGGCGCATCCTGGCAGATCAAACCTTCTCCGTTTAATACGGTAGCACCTGCTGCTGTCATACGATCTACCCAGTCTCTCATCCACTGGCCATCACCCCAGCCATAAGAACCAAATAAACCAATGATCTTACCGGCAGCAAATTTTTCTACTTCTTCTACAAAAGGTTCCATCTCGCCCTCTTCTAACACTTCCACTCCCATCGAAGGGCAACCCAGCGCAAATACTTTCGCTGCCTGCAATTCTTCCAACGATGCTTCGGACACATCCTGCACAACTGCTTCTGCACCTGCGCCCTCAATGCCTTTGGCAATTGCCTCTGCCATTGCTTTTGTATTGCCACTGCCTGACCAGTAAACTACATGAATCTTACTCATTTTCAAATCACCTTCCTGCAATATCGATCAATAATTTCTGACATCCCAATACCCTGCCCCATAAGCAGAATCATTTGTTCTTTTGCCTTCTCGTACATATGAAACAAATCTCGTTTGGCCGACACATGGTAGTACACTTTCCAGTAGCCGGTATAAAGAGAGTTTTCTCCCTGGTTTGCGATAAAGCCTTCCACGTCTTCCATCGGATAACCGAGCAATAATCCAAGCTCATGAGGAAAGCTGCAGTTTCCAGCCCGATAATTCCGATATCTGCGGGTAAAGGTAATCAAAATGTGTTCCATGTCAAACTCTGTATATCCTTGCTTTTTGAAAAGCTCTTTTGCTTTCCCACGGCAAATATAAGGCTCCAGCATATCTTTGCGGTACAGCATAACCGTCAATTGTTTTGATTCTAAAAAGAGGACACGACAACATATCACGCTGTTTCGCAACAGATCATATAGCGGCTTGATCTGATTTCGGGAAATAACAAACATGCTGGACATCCGCAATCCAACGAATAGCGGCGCGCATTGCATTGCGAGACGACTTTCCAACTGAAAAGGATCCATTTTTTGCATAATTTCAATTACCTCTTGGCTCACTCAGGGCACCTCCTCTCTCTTAAGTTAGTTTATTCTAACTATGGTTAGATGATAACTAATTGTATTCCAAAAGTCAAGAGTGCTATTGACCGTTTTTTCGCATTAGTGACTGTATTTACTTCTAATAATAAAATTGCCAACTCTCCGGTGCTTTATGCACCGATTGAGTTGGCAACAACTGTAATATTTTCTGCTTGTTGACGATTGACATAACCACATGCCATCAACCCGCTTTTCACAATCTCATTCCATTCACTCGAAGAGAGCTGTAATGTGGATCCGTCCGGCAAACCAACTTTGTAACATTCTTCACAGCGGTAACCGTCCTTATCCGGGATCTTGTACATGGCATTTCGCTGTATCGCGCCCATGTCTTCCAGCGTATTGATCATACGATACACCGTCGCGATCCCAATGGAACTGTCCTTCTTACTTACTTTATAATAAATCTCTTTGCAGCAATAACATTCTTCTTCCAGAATGACATCCAACAGCAATCTTCTCTGTTTTGTAATGCGGCATCCCTGTTCTCTTAATTTTTTGATAATTTCATCTTTTCTCATGAAAGAATCCTCCTTTCATAGTTAGTCTACACTAACTCCATTGAGAAGTCAAGAATAATTATCAGCAACTGATCCATTTCTCCTACTCCTGATATGAAGCAAGACCGGTAACCAGCAACAACATACCCTCTTTTAAAACTGATCTTGGACACGCAATATTGACGCGAAGAAAACATTCTCCGCCTTGTCCAAACTGACTGCCCTCCGAAACATACAACCCGGTTGTCCTGCGTATATATGCCGCCAGTTTTTGTGCATCCGCGGTAATCTTGCTGCAATCCAGCCACAACAAATACGTCGCTTCTCCCGGCGTCACTTTAATATCCGGAACTTCCTGCTGCAAAAATTCGATCGCATACTGTTTATTTTCATATAAATACTGCCGCAGGGAATCCAGCCACTCACCGCCTTTTTCAAAGGCAGCGACTGCCGCATCTACGGCAAATGCGTTTGGCTCTGCCACCTCATCGGTGTTCAAAGCGCGCCACACCTTATGATGCAGATTTTCATTTGGGACAACAACTGCTGCCGTCTGCAGACCGGCAATATTAAACGCCTTTGTTGGGGCAATGCAGGTAATACTATTGTCACGGCATACCGGCGAAGCCGATGCAAACGGAATGTATTCTTTTCCCGGATTCGTGAGGTCACAATGAATTTCGTCAGACAACACAACAACATGATACTTCTCACAAAGTTCACCGACCTTTGCCAGCGTCTCCCGATCCCAGATCTTTCCGACCGGGTTGTGCGGATTGCACAAGATCATGAGCGAAACCTGTGGATCCGAAAGATCTTTCTCCAGCCGTTCAAAGTCCATCGTATACTCATTTCCATCATAAGCCAGCGGACTTTCTACCACATTTCTTCCATTATTGAGGATTGAATTAAAGAAAATGTTGTATACCGGTGTCTGGATCAGCACTTTTTCTCCTGCCGTCGTGAGTTTTCTCACAGCTGTTGAAATTGCCGGCACCACGCCCGTGCAAAATGTCAGCCATTCTTTTTGGATTTCAAAATTATGACGCTCTTTCCACCAATGAATGTACGCATTTTCCCATTCTTCTGGAATGATCGAATAGCCGAATACACCATGTGCCACCCGCTTTTCGAGTGCTTTTTGCACTGCCGGAGCGGTAGGAAAATCCATATCCGCTACCCACATCGGAAGCTCACCATCGCCAACGTCCCATTTGTAAGATCCGGTTCCCCGCCGGTCTACCACTTCATCAAAATTGTACTCACCATTCATTTTCAAAAGACTCCTTCCATTACTGTCTGCACACGATCAACGTCTTGGTCGTGTCCACTTTATCTTTTTCCATGATCAGTTTTTCAATGTGGTCTGCCGTAATGCGGCCTGACGTCGGATTGATCACACTGTCGATCGTCCCGTCGATGTCCGCCTCGACGCTGGAATACTCAAATGCTAATGTTGTGTTGATCAATTTACAGTTCTTCATCACTAAATTGTCAATATAACACATTCCCTGCAGACTTTCGATCGTACAATTGACCAGAGTAAGGTTTTTGGCATTCCATCCAAGATACTCCCCGGAAATAAACGAATCATACACCGTCACATGATCGGTGTTCCAAAAGGCATCTTTTGAGAGCATTCTTGCATGATGGATCTCAACATTCTGGCAGCCATCAAAAGAATAATTACCAACCAGATTAAATCCATCCACGTTGATATTGTTGGTATTCATTGCAAAATAGTCGCCCTTCGCCGTTACATTTTTCATCGTTACTCTGTCACAGCTCCACAATGTCTCTTCTGCATTTGTAAAGGTGACATCCCGCAAAGACAGATCCTTGCATCTCCGAAAATTCTTAGGGGCTTCGATCATGGCACCCTCTACACTCATATTGTCCGTGTACCAGACGCCGGCTCTCGCCATATCAAACCAGGTACAATCCTTTACCTGAATATTCTTCGAATACCATAATGGATATTTCCACTTAAACATACTGCCATATAATGCGATATTCTCACTTTCCTTAAGCGGAGATTCGCCGTCGTCAAAAATCGTATCGTATATCGCCAGGTCGCGGGCCGCAAACAGCGCGCGCTCACCTGTTAAAAATTGTTGTCGAACTTCTTTTGCCATTTCTATTTCCTCCCGACCACAAAACGGACTTTTTGATACTTCCCGTTTTGTGTGTTCTTCTTCATATGTTTACCTCTTAAACCCTGTCAATAATTTATGTAACAATCGATACAGCTCCTCTGACTCTTCTTCTGTCAAGCAGCCGCAACAAACACTCTTAGACGGTATCTGCAGCGCTTTTTCTTTCAGATCTCTGCCATCGTCGGTCAGAAGGATATTTACCATGCGCTCATCTTTTTCATCCCGTCTGCGTTTTACATACTTTTTTTGTTCCAGCTTTTTCAATACCGGCGTCAAAGTTCCTGAATCCAGAAATAAAATACTTCCAATATCTTTAACCGAAATCTCCTCATATTCCCACATAACCATCATGGTAATGTACTGGGTGTATGTCAGCCCCAGTTTGTCCAAAAAGGGTTTATGCCCCCTTACAACTTCCTTGGAGCAGGCATACAAAGGAAAGCAAAACTGGTTTTTCAGTTTTAAACAATCATACTTATTTCCCATTTACATCTGTTCCCCAATCCACTGTTTCAGCTGTTCCTTTGGCTGAAAACCAACTTGTTCCGCTACTTTTTCTCCATTTTTAAATATCATAACAGCAGGGATGTTGATCACGCGGTACTGCTGTACCAGGTTCATGTTTTCATCTGCATCCACTGCATAAAACGGTACATCCATTTCCTCTGATAATTCTTCTAACACCGGTGCCAGCATCTGGCATGGGCCACACCATGTCGCTGAAAAGTCTACGACTGCTATTTTTTCCTCCAACACCTTTGAAAAATCATTATTCTGAATCTTATTTACCATGTCATCCTCCATTTCCAAGAGCCTATGCTCTTTGTCTCACTTTTGTGTCCAGATACGCGACTGCCGACAACGCGGCGATATTCCCCTGTCCGGCAGACTTAATGTACTGATAAGGTCTACCGGCAAGATCCCCACATGCAAAACATCCGGGCAGATTTGTCTCCATCTGCAGATTTACCGCTACGTGGTTTCCCTCCATCTGCAAGCCGGGTACCAGGTGCGCCGGCGCAATACTTTCCCGCAGAACAAATATACCATCCACAGAATAATCCTGTTCTTGGCATCGTACAGTGTCCGCTTTCAGAGAGCCAATGATCTCAACCGGCTTTTGATGAATAATCTCAATCGTTTCTGATAGGCTGTTTTCCATATCATACATCGGAAAATAGAGAACCTTTTTCGCCGATTCCGCTAAAAATTCCGCCTCTCTTTCGCTCTCTGTACCATAACCGATCACTGCCACGGTCTTGTCCCGGTAAAGTGGTGCATCACATGTCGCACAGTAACTCACACCTCGTCCTAAAAAGGTCTCTTCGCCCGGAAATGTTTTGTCAAAACTCACTCCCGTTGCCAGGATCACGGTAGACGATTCGACCAACTCATCGCCTGCCTGAATGGAAAAATGATCGCCCATCGAATAGATCATCGCTGCTTTCTTTGGTTGGATCGAAATATCCATCTGCTTCAAATGCTCCATAAAAGCCTGCGCCATCTGGTCGCCGCTTATATCCGGAAGTCCAAGATAATTCTGAATTTTCTCTGCCTTTTCTACCTTCTGGCTTGTACTTCCATTGCCAAGCAGTACAATATTTTTATTTCGGATCTTTGCCGTGATCGCTGCTGACAATCCAGCCGGTCCGGCACCAACGATCGCAATATCGTATCGTTCCATGTCATCCTCCTTTTTAATTGTGTACAATTAAATTATACACTATTTTTAAATCATGTCAAGAAAAAACCAACCCTTACCGTCGTAGTAAGTGTTGGCTTTTTTCTAAAATCCTATTCTAATTCAAAGGCACCGGTATACAACTGATAATATGTGCCTTTCTGGTCGATCAATTCATCGTGATCGCCTCGCTCAATGATCCGGCCATGATCCAGCACCATAATTGCCTTACTGTTTCGAATGGTAGACAAGCGGTGCGCGATAACCAAAACAGTTCTGCCCTGCATCAGATTATCCATTCCTTCCTGCACCAAAGCTTCTGTTCTTGTGTCGATCGAGCTCGTTGCCTCGTCAAGGATCATCGCTGGTGGATCTGCCACTGCCGCTCTGGCAATCGAGATCAACTGTCTTTGTCCCTGGGAAAGGCTGGCACCATTTCCCTTTAACATCGTATTATATCCTTCCGGCAGACGGCGGATAAAATCATCGGCATTTGCCAGTTTTGCCGCCTCGATGCATTCCTCATCGGTCGCATCCAGACGTCCATAGCGGATGTTATCCATCACCGTTCCGGTAAATAGATTTACATCCTGCAGAACAACGCCCAGTGATCGGCGCAGATCCGGCTTTTTGATCTTCGTGATATTGATTCCATCGTAACGGATCTTGCCATCCGGAATATCGTAAAAACGGTTGATCAGATTGGTGATCGTTGTCTTTCCTGCACCGGTTGCTCCTACGAACGCAATCTTCTGTCCTGGTTTTGCATACAGAGAAACATCATGCAGTACCAGTTTTTCCGGATCATATCCAAAATCAACATCTTCCAGTCGAATGTCACCTTTCAATTCTGTGTAGGTCAGTGTGCCATCCTGATGAGGATGTTTCCATGCCCAGATGCCTGTATGCTTATCGGTCTCATGAAGTTCGCCGTTCTCATCTTTTACGGCATTTACCAGTGTGACATATCCTTCATCTTTTTCCGGTTCTTCATCCATCAGTGTGAAAACACGACCAGCTCCGGCTACCCCCATCGCGATCATTCCTACCTGCATCGATACCTGACCGATCGTCTGTGACAACTGTCTTGACATATTAAGAAATGTAACAATAATACCAATACTTACTGTACCCATACCGGCAAATCCAATATTATATGCTCCGGTGTAAACCATGAGCCCGCCGACAATAGCAAGCACAACATACATCAGATTTCCGAGGTTGTTCAGAATTGGCATCAGCGAGTTACCGTACTGGTTTGCCTTTTCACTTACCTCAAATAATTTATCATTTAACTTATCGAACTGTTCTTTACATTCTTCTTCATGACAAAAGACCTGGACAACTTTCTGTCCTTTCATGATCTCTTCGACATAACCTTCTTCTCTTGCCAGACTCATCTGCTGCTGCATCATATAACGTGAACTGAGTCCACCGAAACGTTTTGTGATAAAGATCATAACAGCCACAAATACAGCAACGGTAACCGTCAAACCAAGGCTGTAATAGAACATCATCAGCACCATCACGATCACGGATAATCCGGACTGGATCACCATTGGTATACTCTGTCCGATCAACTGACGGATCGCATCCGTATCATTGGTATAGGTACTCATGACATCGCCATGTGCATGGGTATCAAAATATTTAATTGGAAGGGTCTCCATTTTGTTGAACATATCCATACGCAGATTTTTCAACGTTCCCTGTGTTACGATCGCCATAAGGCGTGTATAGATAAATGCACAGGTCGTTCCAAACAAATATACAACGCCCATCATAAGAAGTACCTGCACTAATTTTGCCCAGACACTGCTCATGCCGGAGACAACACCCGGAGTGATCACCTCATCGATGAGTTTTTGCAGAAATACTGTCTGAACCACTGACGCAATCGAACTGATAACAATACATACGATCACGGTGATCAAATAAAAACGATAGTGCGAAAATAAGTAAGAAAGCAGTCTTTTAAATGTTCCCGGTTGTTTTTCTTTCATATTACTGCGCCTCCTTTCCCTTTGTCTGATCCTCGTAAACTTCATGGTAAATCGCCTGTTTTGCCATCAACTCTTCATGAGTTCCCTGCTCAACGATCTTACCGCCTTCCATAACAAGAATGATATCTGCATCTTCCACGGAAGAAACGCGCTGCGCGATAATGATCTTTGTCGTATCCGGAATTTCATCACGGAACGCTTTGCGGATCAGGGCATCAGTCTTTGTATCCACCGCAGATGTGGAATCATCCAAAATCAGGATCTTCGGTTTTTTCAGCAATGCTCTGGCAATACAAAGTCTCTGCTTTTGTCCGCCGGATACGTTGGTTCCACCCTGTTCAATGTATGTGTCATACTTATTTGGAAACTGCGACACAAACTCATCCGCCTGTGCCAGTTTACAAACATGCACGATCTCCTCATCCGTTGCATCCTTTTTGCCCCAGCGGAGATTTTCCTTGATCGTGCCGGAGAAAAGTACATTTTTCTGCAAAACAACGGCAACCGAATCACGGAGCACATTCAGATCATACTCACGGACGTCTTTTCCTCCAACAAGAACCCGACCTTCGCTGGTATCATACAAACGTGAGATCAACTGGATCAAGGATGTCTTGGAAGAACCGGTTCCACCAATAATACCGACGGTAGCACCCGATGGGATCTTCAGATCAATATCCGACAATGCGTATTTTTCACTTTCTTTTGTGTAGCGGAAGGATACCTGGTCAAAAACAATACTTCCATCTGCCACCTCTGTCAGCCCATCTTCCGGCGAATTCAATATGCTTTCATGCTGCAAGACTTCCGCAATACGGTTTGCCGACTCAGATGCAAGACTTGACATAACAAATACCATAGAGAGCATCATCATCGAAGATAAAATCTGCACACCATAGTTGATCAGTGATGATAACTCACCGGTCGTAAGTTCTGTTGCACTAGATCCAATGATCGTAGTTGCTCCAAAATAACTGATCAAAAGCATTGCTACATAAATGCAAAACATCATGATCGGATTGTTCAGTGCCAAGATCTTCTCTGCCTTTGTGAAATTATTACAAACATCCTCTGCTGCGTATTCAAATTTATCCTGTTCATAATTTTCGCGCACAAATGATTTTACAACGCGGATACCTGCAACATTTTCCTGAACGGAATTGTTGAGGGCATCGTATTTTTTGAAGATTCGTTTGAAGAATGGAAACGTATAACCGACAATACCAAACAGAGCGACTGCCAAGATTGGGATCATAGCAATAAAGATCCATGTCATCTTGACATCAATCGTAAAGCTCATGATAATCGAAAAAATCATCATAAGCGGGGTTCTTACTGCAATTCGTATGATCATCTGATATGCGTTCTGCACGTTGGTAACATCGGTTGTCATACGGGTTACCAGGGAAGAGGTTGAAAACTTATCAATATCAGCGAATGCAAAATCTTGTATTTTATAGAAGAGATCCTGCCGCAGGTTCTTCGCAAATCCACAGGATGCCGTCGCGCCGTATCGCGCCGACAAAACACCAAAGAGTAAGGAGAGCAGTGCCATGATGACAAGTGCTACACCATATTTTATAATCAGGGTCATCGAGTCACCTGTCATATGATCGATCAGGCTCGCCATGACCAGGGGAATAATGCATTCTAAAATTACTTCCAGCGTAACATATACCGGAGTAAGTATTGAAGAAGTCACATATTCCCGAAGACTTTTTAACAATGTCTTTATCATATTCTTTCCTCCAATCTAAACTTTCTTTTCATTACAAACAATTTCATCGTCAGTTTCCTATTCTAATCTTTTTTTCGTTGAATGTGAATTCGAAATATGTTATTATTGATAGAAAGTATCTATCAATATAATTTTATAAATATGAGGTAATTATGAACATATTCCAATTAAAATGTTTTCTAGCCGTCAGTGACTATCTAAACTTTGCAAAAGCGGCAAGTCACATGAATATCTCCCAGCCATCCATGACTCACCAGATCCACACGCTGGAAGAAGAACTACAAGTCAGTCTTTTTCACCGCACAACTCGTACGGTCGAGCTGACATCGGAAGGACTTTCCTTTTTAGATGATGCCCGAAACATCGTATCCATCTCCGAAGATGCCATACACCGTTTTTCACGTTTTGACGAACAGGAAATTGTAAAACTGAATATCGGCTGTTCCTCCTATCTGAATCCGGTTCTTTTTGTCGAGACGCTCCGGCTGTTGCGGGAACAACATCCGAATGTTCATCCAAAACTGCAGCTGATCCAGGGGCCTCAGCTGCAGACCCGTCTGGAAAACGGAACCATTGACGTTGCCATTCACACAGACATTTCTGTCAACAAAAAAAGTTCTCTGATCTACAAAGAACTTTCCAAGTGTCCGATTGTCTGCGTGGGGCAGCCTGAATATCTCGACCCCGAACGCACTTCCTATTCACTGGAAGAATTAAAATGTCTTCCCTTTGTAATCTGCCGTCCAACCTCTCTGTCTCCAGACATCGCATCCCTTCAATGGGACTTGACCAAAGGACGTCGTATGCAGGATCTTTATTTTTGTGAAGATATTGAATCACTGCTCTTCTTAGTACAGGCAGGATATGGTATCGCCGTTCTGCCGGATATTGTCGTGCCACCGGATTTTTGCTGCAAGCGTTTTCCGGTATCTGTTCCATCCATCTCTTTTGGTGCCTATTACCGGCCAAACCAGCCCGGCAATATCATCGACAATTTTATATCGATCCTGTTGCAGCAGCTTAGTCAATGCTAAGCTGCTCTTTTACATAGTCACGGATAAAGAAATCATCTTCCGGCATCTGACATCCTACAATATATACTCCATCATTGTTGCTGCATCGGATTACACGTCCCGGTAAAACATTGCGGTTTTCCAGTTCAAAGTCTTTTATTTCTACCGAAATATCAACGCCCTTGTTGGTCATAAAGAAATCATCGCGTGTCATAAACGCAAAACCATTGGCACTGATGTTGTCCATCGATCCGGCAATCACCTTACCACTCTCGATCAATGTGATCGAGCAGGAATTGCTCAGATCCATACGAGGGTATTTGCGTCGGTTATTGATCTTTGGTCTGGACTCAAGCGTAATCTGATAACGGTAGCCATCCCGATCCTGCTTCTGTGCGGCCTCCACTTTGGCCCTTTTCCAGCAATATAACACGTTTCCAACGGTAACCTGCAGACCGCACTCAAATGCCTCTTCAATTGCGATCGCATCGCGCATCTTAACCTGTAAAATATTTTCATCCTGCTGTATGATCTCACCATGACATGCCATCTCATTTTCCAGCAAAAGCACCAGTTTCATGCCGGGCTGAATATCCTCAACGCCCATGAATCCACCAATACCAAGTTCGCACATCAGCGATTCAACAACCGTCTCGATCGAATTGATATTCTCTGCAGACTCGTCATATTTGCTCAGCATACGAGTACTGATCTCGTTGGAATCCCCGATCCGCTTGGTCATTTCCGAAACAATGCCCGTCACCTGATCCAGGTTGTTTACCAGCTGAATATTCGAAGACTCTACTTCTTTGATCGCAGAATCGATCACGTGGATATTTTCTTCCAGGCGGGTCGTATCTCCCGCAATCTTTGTCACATTCTCTCCTGCCAATGTAACTTTATCAAAGGTAAGCTGGATGAGTTCGAGCGTCTGCTCGATCGATGTAGTCATCTTCGCCGATGTCTCTTCCAGATGCTCCAATGCCTGACGGATCCGGTCCGAAGAGGACTTTGTCTCTCCACTCAAGGCACGGATCTGTTCTGCTACAACCGCAAAACCACGTCCCGCTTCTCCGGCACGAGCCGCCTCGATCGAAGCATTGAGCGCCAGCAGATTGGTCTGGCTGTTGATGTCTTCAATCGTTCCGGTCTGGTCTTTTACCATCTCGAATTCATCTTTAAATACCTGTAACGTTTCATCAATTTCTTTTGACAACTCTGCCATCGTGTTCGTGGTGCTGATCAGGTTTTCCAGATCCCCGGAACTGATCTTGGCATGCTCACCGGAAGCAGCTGTCAGCGATACCATCTGCTCGATCATCTCTGCAACATGATTCACCTGGGAACGAATGTCTGTCGTCATCTCGTTCGAAGAATTTGTACTCTCCTGCAATGCTTCGTTGTTCTCCTGCAGGGATTTCATGCGGTCCACAACGATGTTGGCTCCGTGTGTATTTTCCGATGCCAGCTCACGTACAACTGTTACACCATCCATAACGGTGTTGCTTGCCTGTTTTACCTGTTCTACGGTGGTGATCACGCGGTGAAGATCTGCTTTAATGCTGTCTGTCATCGCTCCGTCCGATTCATTCAGATGCTTGATCGACATTACATAACATATGTAACACAAAATAATACAGGAAAGTTCCAACTGATAATCCTTTATGTTGGTTGCGGAATTGAATCCGATCATAAACCGGTATACCGCACTACCTATTATAATGAAAGTATTGGCAACTCCACAAACTACCATAAACCGTTTGCTCTTATACAAAACCAGCAAACTTGTAACCGGAAGAATGTAGGTAAATGCAATCGGAGAACTGGTCGTACAGATAACAAAGGTATAAAAGATACCATATCCGATCACAAGATTGTACCGATATGACTCTGTTGCAAATCCCTTGACACGAAGTATGATCTCTCCTGCGATCAGCGGGATCCAGCAAAGTGCCAGAAAAATCAGATACTGCGTCGTTGGGTACAACCCATTGGACACATCACTTCCATAGTTAGCGGAAAGCAAAACGGCAAAAACGATCCAAATTTTACGAGCCTTGCGATTCGCTTTTTCCTTAAACTCAACTTCATTATACTCCATAAATATTATCCTCCATGTATCTCATCACTCTTCACTGACCTGTCCAAAAAAATCGGTGATCGCCTCTAACACTTTGTCACTTTCCGGATAGAAAGGTTCAAAAACACTGAACGCATGTGTCAGATGCGGATCTTTTGGAAATGTCAATAAATAATGAGGAACCCTCTCTCTTGTCAATGCCTTCTCAAAATCCACGGTGTAATGTTTCAAGTGATCTTTCTCACTGGTAACCAGAAAACACGGCGGAAGTGCCCGAACCACATCCGGATGCTCTGGATTTACATAGGGAGCAAAATCAGACTTTTTATATTTACTGCCGTACAAATATTTCGGTAAAAATAATCCGATCTGATCAAAGCGATGCGTATAAAACATACCACTGATCAGCCCAAGTGCCCGGATCTTCAACGTGGAAGGTGTCACCTTAGCTGCGGATGCTACTTTACCGGAATTCTGCATCGCCACCGAATACGTCAACAGGCAGGCTCCACCACTGTCTCCTACCGCAAACACCTTGTCTGGGATGCCATGGTATATCGGCAATGATTTCCGGATAAATTCCATCGCGGCAAATATATCCCTACACTGGTCAAAAAGCAGGCAATCCGGTACAAGCCGGTACTCCACATTGAAAACTACATATCCCAGTTTGCATAATTTGGCACAAAAATAACGATTGAACTCTTTGCATCCGATCACAAGACCGCCTCCGTGAACATTCACGATCACCGGCAGTTCCCGATCCTCTTGTCCGGCTGGCCGGTACACATCCAGACGATGCACACTCTGACCATCTTCTATATAAGAAATATCTTTTTCTTCCATCACTCCATCCGGGAGTGTAAAACGTCTGTCGCGCTCCGGCAGGCCTTTTTCAAAATCTTCTCTCTGCTTCAAGAAGATTTTCCTCATAAGCTGTCCCATCACTAACCTCGCTGCTACAATTTCTTATACTATATAATATCCCATTTATTGTTGATATTCAATGATTATTCCATTAAGAAATTATATACAAAAACAGAACCGGGCTGACAAATGCCTGCTCGATCCTGCTTTCATTTTGTATGTATTTTGTTATGCACCGATTTTTTTGACCTGAGCTGCTACTTTCGGAGCAACCAGTCCTGCCAATACCATTTTGACAAGGTCTCCAATAATAAATGGGAATACACAGAGTGCAAGTGCCGCCATCACGCCAGTTCCGGTAGAAATGCAGAACCATGCCGTTCCAAACACATAGGCAACTGCTGTACCAAGGATCATTCCCAGAAGCTGTAAAAAGAACGAATGAAATTTTTCAATAAAAATTCCACATACGATCGTCATAAAAATAAAACCGATCAGATATCCACCAGTAGGTCCTGCCAGCTTGCCAACACCCCCGGTAAACCCAGAGAATACCGGAAGTCCAACCAGACCGAGCAACAGATATACCACATAGCTGATAACCCCTTTTTTCCATCCAAGCAAATACAATTCAAAATAGATCACAAGGTTCGTAAGCGAGATCGGAACCGGACCGATCGGAATGGAAAATGGTGCCAATACACATGTCACCGCCACAAATAATGCAATAAGTGTCAAATTTTTAATATCTAATGCCGCTTGTTTTTCTTTCATGATTTCCTCCAAATGATGTTATTTTATTTTTTCAGGGTTCTTCCCATATTCCTGAACATTTCCATGTCTTCTGCAATCGTATTGCCCACGGTCGTCAGCATATCTCCAGTGATCGTTGCATTGGCACCGGATTCGAAGAGTTCTTTTCCGCCCTCGTCAAATCGGTTGCGCCCTGCTGCCATCAATACATATGCCTCCGGATTGATATAACGGAAGATTGCCACCGTGCGCAGGATATCTTCTTTCGCGATCGGTTCCTTATCCTCGTACGGGGTTCCCGGAATCGGCGACAAAACGTTGATCGGGATTGAGGTCACTCCCAATTCTGCCGTCCACAGTGCCATATCAATGCGATCCAGAAATGTCTCGCCCATACCAATAATACCGCCGGAACAGATCGACAATCCGGCTTCTTTTGCCATGCGGATTTCTTCTACTTTATCCTCGAATGTATGCGTTGTACATATATTCGGAAAATTTCTCTTAGATGTTTCTATATTCTCATGATACCGTTCTACTCCCGCCTCTTTGAGTGCCACAAATTGGTCTTTGCTCAAAAGTCCATGGGAAGCACACAGTGACAACTGCGGGCAATTTTCTTTGATCTGGCGGTAAGCGTCAACCGCCTTTTGAAAATCTTTTCCCAGGTTGCGTCCCGCTGTAACGATCGAGTAGCGGTGGACGCCTTTCGCCTCATGGTATTTTGCATCCTCTACAATTTTTTCTGCCGGTAAAAAATCATACTCTTCCACACCTGTGCAATGATGTCCCGACTGCGCGCAAAATTTGCAATCCTCACTGCATCTTCCACTCCGGCCATTTATGATGGAACAAAGATCCACCTCATTACCACAAAGTTCTTTGCGGATCCGGTCTGCCCCCTGCTGCAAGGTTTCCAGATCTTCTTCCAGTAAAAAGCTTAAATCATCCTGTCTGCCCAGCCGCCGGCCAGCGATGATCTCATCTGCAATTTTCAAAGCATTCATATCGTGTCTCTCCTCAATATTGATTTTTCCTCTTTTTTTCCGCCTTGTCTGCCATTATAATAACTAAAAAAAAGAATGTCAACCAATTTCTTTTAAATGGTTAACATTCTTTTCAAATACTTCTTAAAATGCAAAACGATACACTTGCGGCTACATCAGTCCTTGGATCAAAATAAACAGGATCAGCAGCGGCAGAATAAACTGAAAATAAGGTTTGAGTCTTTTTGATATTTTAAGTCCCTGTCCGGTATTGGCTTCCTCAATATATTTGTCAAAGCCCCAGCCCCATTTGGTAACACAGAACAAAAGGTATACCAGCGAGCCGATTGGCAAAAGCAGATTACTGACAATAAAATCTTCACTGTCAAGTACATCTCTCCCGCCAATGATATGCAAGCTGCTCCACACATTGTAACCAAGCACACACGGAATACTTGCTACCAATATAATCAAGCCGTTGACGATCGCAGCGGTTCCCCGTCCACAGCCAAACATGTCCATACAGAACGACATAATATTTTCAAAAACGGCGATCACCGTAGAAAAGCTGGCAAATGTCATAAACAAAAAGAACAGGCATCCCCAGATCCGGCCACCCGCCATGTTTACAAATACATTCGGCAGGGTAATGAAAATAAGTCCCGGCCCCGCTCCAGCCTCAACGCCATAGCTAAAACATGCCGGAAAAATGATGAGTCCCGACATGATCGCTACAAAGGTGTCCAATGCACAGATGCGGACGCCTTCTCCTGCCAGCGTAAATTCTTTTCCCATATAACTCCCGAAAATTTCCATCGCCGCGACACCAAGACTCAGCGTAAAAAATGCCTGATTCATCGCCGCGGTGATTACATTGCGAAGTCCCACCTGGGCAACCGTCTTTGCGTTCGGGATCAGATAAAATTTCACGCCTTCCCCTGCTCCCGAAAGGGCAAAACTATGTACCGCCAGCACTACGATCAGGATCAAAAGTGCACTCATCATGAACTTGCTGATCTTTTCAAGCCCATTCTGCAGCCCGCGGCTGCACACAAAAAATCCAAGCACAACGGTCAAGATCATCCAGAATGCCATCTGCCCCGGTCTGGAAAGCAGATCGGAATAAATTTTTGCTGTCTGGTCTACATTCATGCCACTGACAAATTCGCCTTTTAAAAACTTAACAAAATAGGTGACCATCCACCCGGACACTGTTGTATAGTACATCATCAGCATATAACAGCCCAGTATCGCTACCCAGCCATGAATATGCCACTTGCTGCCTTTTTTCTCCAGCGCTTTGTAACCAAGCACCGCACTTTTTCTGCTGGCACGCCCGACGGCAAGCTCCATCGTCAAAACCGGAAGCCCCATGGCGATCAAAAACAAAATGTAAAACAACACAAAAAATCCGCCACCATTCTGTCCAACGACATACGGAAACCGCCAGACATTTCCGATCCCGATCGCGCACCCCGCACTGACAAGCAAAAATCCCAGTCTGGATTTAAATGATTCTCTTTTCATGATAAATAAATCCCTCTCCATCTCAACTTTCTTTGATTATTTTGTTCCGAAAATACGATCCCCCGCATCGCCAAGTCCCGGACAGATATAAGCATCTGCATTCAGTTCACGATCCAGACAGCCAATATAAAGAGGAACATCCGGATGTGCCTTATGGAAGCGCTCCACGCCTTCCGGTGCAGCAATAATGCACAAAAACTTGATATTTTTTCCACCATGCTGCTTAATAAAATCAACCGCTTCTACTGCCGAGCCGCCTGTCGCCAGCATCGGATCGGTAACCACGATCAAACGCTCAGAGATCGGATCCGGCAGTTTGCAATAATATTCATGAGGCTCATGGGTAACCTCATCACGATACAAGCCGATATGTCCAATCTTCGCAGTAGGCACCAGCGCCGTGATACCACTGACCATACCAAGTCCGGCACGCAGGATCGGAACAACTGCCAGTTTGCGTCCGGCGAGTACCGGCGTCTGACAGGTCTCGATCGGAGTTTTTACCTCAATGTCCTTTGTCGGAAGGTCGCTCAACGCCTCGTATCCCATCAGCATTGCAATTTCTTCCACAAGTGAGCGAAACTCATTCGTTCCTGTTGTCTCGTCACGCAGCCGTGAAATCTTGTGACGGATCAACGGATGATTCATAACATGTACATTTTCATAATTTTCCATAGTAAGTAATTCCCCATTTCTGTAAATATTTTTACACATATTGTACCATATCCTATTGAAAATTTCTTCTTAAAAACGGATTATTTTTGTGATGTGCATTTTTTAGTAATACGATACCGATAATCAGCAACACCGGAAAGATCACTCCTGCCAGAATTCCTTTCTTCAGATCATCGGCAAATTGTCCGGAAACAAAGCCCACTAAAGTAGGTCCACCAGAGCATCCGACGTCTCCCGCCAGTGCCAGCAGGGCGAACAACGCTGTCCCGCCATTTTTTAGGGTGGCAGACGCCTTACTAAATGTCCCCGGCCACATAATACCCACAGACAATCCACAAATAGCACAACATAGCAATGCCAAAACCGATGATGGGAACAATGCGATCCCCAAATATGCCAGCACACACAAAATACCGCTCGCCAGCATAAAATGATCCAGATGGATCCGGTCGCCAAATTTTCCGTAAAACGCTCTGGCGCTGCCCATCATCAACGCAAATGCCATCGGTCCGGCAAGATCTCCCAGCGTCTTGCTGATATGCAGCCCCTTTTCAGCGAATGTCGACGCCCACTGGCTTACCCCCTGCTCGCTTGCGCCAGCGCACAGCATCATAAGCATAAGGATCCAAAACAGGCGGTTCCGGCACAACGTTCCGACTGACATTCCCTCTTCTCCTTCTTCCACAAGGGAAGCGATCGGAACTTTGCAAAACAGAATTCCATTGATAAGTGGAACCATTGCCCAAAGTAATGTCAGTATTTTCCAATTTTCAATGCCGAATATTTTAAAATAAATCGTAGAAATCAGGACAACCAGCACATGCCCCCAGCAGTAAAACGAGTGGAGCAGGCTCATCGCCTTTTCTTTATTATTTTCGCTCGGGCAGCTCTCCACGATCGGACTGACCAGTACTTCGATCAGTCCACCACCGATTCCATATAAGATAACACTGAGCAATAATCCCGCAAATGCATCCGGCAGAAGGTCCGGTAAAAACGCCAGACCGATCAGACCGATCACCGAAAAAGCGTGCGCCATCACAACAGAAACCCGGTAGCCAATCCGGTCAACAAAACCCGCTGACAAAAGATCGACCAATAACTGCACACCAAAATTAAAGGTGATCAGCATCGTGATCTTCTCCAACGGTATTTTGTATGTATTTTCAAATGTCAAAAAGAGCAGCGGCACAAAATTATTGATGATCGCCTGCACGATATATCCGGTAAAGCACGCTCTCACTGTTTTTTGATACGATTCTTTCATAGTTTCTCCTATCTTTCCTTCATACTTATATTCAAATACCGATTCTTTTGCAATACTTACAGAGATACGGTATAATGATTTCATCTTATTGTCAATCTATAATTGAAACATTATAAGGGGGATTTGAAATTGAAAACATTATGGACAGAACGCAAACGCATTTGGTGTGGACTTCCACTTACTTTCACGACCTACAGTTACAATGAGGAACGTTTTTTTGTGAACAGCGGATTTTTAAATCAGCAGCAGGATGAGGTTCGTTTATACCGGATCCAGGATCTGACGGTTACACGCTCGTTGATCCAGCGTATTTTCGGACTGGGTTCCATTCTTGTAAATTCATCGGACAAAACATTAGGAAATTTTGAAATCCGGAATATCAAAAATGTAATGGCTGTAAAAGAAGCGCTCTCTGAACTTGTGGAAGAACAGCGCGACAAAAAACGCGTTTACACCAGAGAATATGTATCTGGTGATACCACCGATGACGACGATGATTTTATGTAAAAATGTAAAACTTTTATGCACAATTTGTTTCCAATCATTGGCTGTATGAATTTTAATTTTTGTTGTTTTAACCACATATTTTTTTTAAATCATTTTTTATACTAAGTTCACATTACAAATAAACAAAAAGGAGTTAACGACAATGGATCATAAAATGTTTTGTTTTCAGTGTGAACAAACTGCCGGCTGCAGCGGCTGTACCGGCAGCATGGGTGTATGCGGCAAATCATCCAATACAGCTGCATTACAGGATGAACTGACAGGCGCCCTGATCGGCCTTGCCCGTACCTGCGAGAGCAATCCCAAAACAAGTAACACCGACCGCATCATCATAGAAGGACTTTTTACCACAATAACCAACGTCAATTTTAATGACGAGACATTGCTTCAGATGATTGACAACGTCAATGCGGAAAAAGCACGGATCGCACCCGGTTGTGGTGTCTGTGCCAATCCTTGTGGAAATACGGATAATTATGATATGGCGCGGATCTGGAATGCCGATGAGGATATTCGTTCTTTGAAATCACTAATCTTATTTGGCATCCGCGGAATGGCAGCCTATGCGTATCATGCTATGATGCTTGGCCATACTGCCGACTCAGTAAACCAATTTTTCTATAAAGCACTTGCCTGCATCAGCTATGATCTTAGTATGGAGCAGTTGCTGCCGATCGTCATGGAAACCGGCGAAGTCAACCTTACCTGTATGGCACTTCTTGACGAAGCCAACACCTCTGCCTATGGCACTCCGGTTCCTACTAAGGTTTCTCTTACGATTGAAAAAGGGCCTTTCATCGTCGTGAGCGGTCACGATCTAAAAGATCTGGAGTTACTGTTACAGCAGACCGAGGGAAAAGGGATCAATATTTATACTCACGGTGAGATGCTTCCTGCCCACGCCTATCCGGAACTGAAAAAATATCCTCATCTGAAAGGAAATTTCGGAACAGCCTGGCAGAATCAGCAAAAAGAATTTGATCAGGTGCCCGGCGCCTTTTTATTTACAACCAACTGTCTAATGCCGGTAAAACCAGGTTATGCCGACCGCGTATTTACAACGGAAGTCGTGTCATTTCCGGGTATTACCCACATTGGAGAGGACAAAGATTTTACTCCTGTCATTGAAAAAGCGCTTTCTCTTGGCGGTTATGAAAGTGACCGGGAAGCTACCGGAATCAATGGCGGTCACTATGTAACAACCGGTTTTGGACATGGAACTGTCCTTGGTGTGGCAGACAAAGTGATCGATGCGGTAAAACAAGGAAAGATCCGTCACTTTTTCCTTGTCGGTGGCTGCGACGGTGCCAGACCGGGAAGAAATTACTATACGGACTTTGTCAAGCAAACACCGTCTGACAGCGTGATCCTGACGGTTGCCTGTGGCAAGTACCGTTTCAACGACCTTGACTTAGGGAATATTGATGGACTTCCACGCATTATGGATATGGGACAGTGCAACGATGCCTATTCGGCGATCAAAGTGGCGCTGGCTCTCGCCGATGCTTTTGAATGTGGTGTCAACGAACTTCCGCTGTCCATGATCCTCTCCTGGTATGAGCAAAAAGCGGTGTGCATTCTGCTTACCCTGTTGCATCTTGGCATCAAAAATATATATCTGGGACCGACACTCCCGGCATTTATATCGCCAAATGTGCTGCAATATCTGGTGGATGAATATCACATTTCTCCAATCAGTACTCCAGAAGAAGATCTAAAAAAAATTCTTGGATAAATATGAAAAAAGCTGCTCTCACCGGCTGATAGTACCGCCACAATGAGAGCAGTTTTTTATTTACGAAAATATTCTTTTGCAAACTCCATGTCCTGCACAAGTTCCATGGTGCCAAGATATCCCCCATCTTCATCCCGTACCGCCATATATGTGACCAGCATCGTACGACCACCCTTATCCATCCAGACAGGTACCCGGTCACGTTTGCCAGCACGAAAATTTTCAATGATCGACCGCACCATTTCCTCAATCTTCGGTGGATGGCACGAAAATACCTCTCGGTCAAGTGCCATACCGGGACGCTTGAACACTTTTGGCCCTTCATTGAAAAACCGGTTGATATTCTGTTCGTCTACAAAACTGATCTCAAGAGGAATTGTATTCAACATGGCACGGAGCTGCCGGATCGTCAAATGTCCGCCCGGAAGGACAATCTCCCCCTCCGCTTTATTGTCTGTCGGATCGGAACCACTCCACTGCTCTGCCTCTTCCCACGTTTCCTGTCCAACGCCAAAGCAGTCGGCATAGTCCTTGGCATCCTGATAAATGCCATACCAATCCGTTTCTGTAAAATTCACTGCACAATTGGGGAATAAAATATTCTGCTCCTTGTAAATCATTTCTTCTACTCGTCCAAGAACGGATTCCATTCGCAGATGCCAGTCATCGTCATGATCTTTCTGATCCATCAGCGCACGGAACTCATCACGGATCTCATCGTCCACAGTCCACATCACATCCGATGGACCGGATATGCCATATCTCACTTTCAGGTGCGGATATAACAGATCTCCTTTTTTTGCATAGTGAATTGCAAATTCGTGGATCAAGGTTAACAGATCTTCCTCTTTTGTTTTCCGGTACTGTGCAAGCAGTTTTTCCAGTGCTTCATTTTCTTTAGTAAAACAATACAGTGGATGACCTACGATCTGTTCCAATTCCAGCGCCCGTGCTGACTTATCTGTATAATCCTGCTTTGGCAGTTTACTTTGGATCTTTTCGACAATCGTCATACCATGAAATAAAGCCGCATGAACATCGCATAGTTTTTGGACTTCTTCCAGCGGCGTTCCTTCCCTGAGTAATTCTTGTTCTGCCTGCATGATCTCTGCCGCATCCACATCACGATATTCTTTTACAAAATCTGCGCGCACACGTTCCAGATCTTCGCCATTACCCAGCCGCTGCAGATACTCTTTTAAACGACTTACATGATCCTCCGGTAAATTGTTTCTGGTCGACATTCTATACTACCCCCTGTTTTGGTTTTATTTATAGCATTCCCATTTTTCGCTTCTGTAACACCCAGGCAAATGCCTTCGCAGTTCTTATGCCCGGTTCCCGGAAATGGTTTCCCGGATTCCACTCCAGTGTACAAGTAATTTTCCTATTTTTCAACCATTCATATATTTCCCGAATGCCGTCTCCAACGGTTGCCATCACCGCATTTCTTGTCTTTTCCTCTTTGTTTCCAAGACTGAGATAGACCACCGGGCTTTGTACCCCATATTCTTTTAAATATCCGACAAAGCCGGGAAACCACACCGACGGCGACACTGCCGCCACCCCAGCAAACCGGTCCGTCTGACAGGACGCCCACAAAGCAAACAGTCCAGCAAGAGAATAGCCACCCAGATAATAAGTTTTACTCTTATCCGAACACAGCGCCAATATCTGGCGCAGCGTTTCTTCTGCTCCATCCCCAAAATCCTCATTTCCAAATACAGCAGGCGCTTTCCATGGCGGCAGATCCCGATTCCAGCTGTCCACCTTTACCGCGATCATTTGAAACTCTATGGATGTTCTCTTCCGAATCTCCAAAACCTCGTCTTCCACTTCTGCAAGATCATGGTCACCGACTAGTTGGACAAGAACGATATCTGCATTCTGGGAGCCGTATTTATATATAGTCATGATACATTTCCTTTAATTTGTAATCTTTTTAGCGTTCTTCATTGATAATTTGCACATCCTTTGCTCCAATATTTCATCACAGTTAAATAAAGAAATATTCATTGTCCCTAATTAATTTATCCGGTGATATAAACTGATTCGATTTTATGTAATATTGAACCCAGTGCATATTATGAATTCCCCACCACACACGGTCAAAATACATTGCCAGCCCTTCCAGTATTGCGGTGCTTTCGCTCCATCTGCCGTCTGACATACTAACAAGATGAGCATCTTCATGAAAGGGCGGTTTACCTATAAGTTAATCCTTAATTTTCCAATAACCTTTTGTGTCCGATCCTATACATTCAATAATGCCTTTATCTTTTAAAGCCTTAATCCTGCCAGATACTGTCTTTCGGCTTACTTTCAATTTTTTTCAATACCTCTTCCCCAGCTTTCTATAAATCCAGCTAAGTAAAAGACATTTGCAATATTAGGATTGCCAGATTTCATCGTCCCGACCTGGAACACGTTATCATTTCTTTGCATTTTCCTCTAATTCCAGCATATAT
>CAKREC010000024.1 GCA_934316925.1 uncultured Eubacterium sp. | reverse complement strand
TCGATAGCTCAATGGTAGAGCACTCGGCTGTTAACCGAGTTGTTGTAGGTTCGAGCCCTACTCGGGGAGTTTGCAATTTGATTGCAAGTAGATGGCTCCTTGGTCAAGTGGTTAAGACACCGCCCTTTCACGGCGGTAACACGGGTTCAAATCCCGTAGGAGTCATTTTTATGCTATCTGTTCTTTTTACAGTGTTGATGGCATAGAATTGAATATGGCGACTTAGCCAAGTGGTAAGGCATGGGACTGCAACTCCCTGATCACCAGTTCAAATCTGGTAGTCGCCTCTAGAACTCTAAGCATTTTATGCTTGGAGTTTTCATTTATATATAGAAAAAGCGGATATGGCGGAACTGGCAGACGCGCTAGATTTAGGTTCTAGTGGGCAACCCCCGTGCAGGTTCGATTCCTGTTATCCGCACGATAGCATTGAGAAGTGCATAGCGGGGTGTGGGCGCTTGTATGCACTTTGATTTCAAGGCTGAAAACATTCTACTTTATGAGTGTTTTCGGCCTTTTTTAATGCGTGAAATATGTCTTTACATAACAAAAACAACACGGCAGCATTTAGGTATTGTGTAATTGTAAAAAAACAGTTATAATAAGATAACTTTACGCTTAAATAAATAAAAACATTAGGAGGATTTTTATATGCTAAAAGGGAAAAAGTTACTTGTTCTTTTACTGATTACAGCAGTTTCAATGTCGCTGTTCCCGCAGAGTGCCGATGCGGCAAAGAAGAAGAACGTAAAACTGAACAAAAAATCGATAACGGTGAATGTAGGTAAGACCGTTAAGATCAAACTGAAAAATAACAAAAAGAAAGTAAAATGGACAGTAATATCCGGCAAGAAAAATGTAGCGCTGAGTCAAAAGAAAAAAACTGGTGTTACGATCAAAGGTAAAAAGGCAGGAACTGCAAAGGTACAGGCAAAAGTAGGTAAGAAAAAGTACATTTGCAAAGTAACAGTTAAAAAGAAGCAGTCAGCGAAAAAAACAACAGCTCCGACGATGACACCAACACAGACGCCAGCTCCGACTTCGACGCCAAATGGGACACCAACACCGAAGCCAACCAAGGAGCCGGGACAGACGATGCAGCCGGCTGACGAGACGCCGACACCAGCACATGTCAGACAGGGGCTTTACGCCGAAGAGGAAGATTTGCTGATCAGCTCAGTGAAATTTGACAAAGAGGTGGAGTATTATTCGTTGGGCATGAACACGATTTTTGTCGCCATGCCGGATGGACAGTCAGCAAAAGAGATAATGCCGGATCCAAAGAAATGTGAGTATACGGTTTATAGTCATGGGAAAAAAGCACAAGTAAAATCGATTTCTGATCCGGTCTGGAGTAACAAGTCTTTTTATAAGTATGATACCGATTCTGGATATTACACATTTGAAATGACCGTGGAGCAGGGCGGAAAGCAGTACAGCGCCAAGGTAAACATGGTATCATATACAGATTCTACAGATTATTACAGTGTGGATAATGGACTGGTTTACCGGACACTGATCGCAGATGGAAAAGAGTATGAACTGGAGAATTCACTTACCTGGAAGAATAATCAAGGAAACTGGGATTATTATCTTAAGTCAGAGGATGTTTCGCTGCATGATCTGCTCAATACGGTAGGGTACAAAGTAGTTGTCTGTTATGCAGATAAGGAATATACAATAGACTGTGTGGTTGATCGTTACAGTCTTTACAATGGCAACTGTTATATATTTACACCTGCTGTATTGCAGATCGGTGATTTACGGATTGGCTCTGATTCGCAAGAGTTTACGGTAAGCGACAAGAAGCAGAATGACTTTTATGTCCTTACATATACTTCCACGCAAGGCGATGTTGATTTTTATCCGAGTGATAACTTGTTTCAGTATCACGAAGTACTAAGTGAGGAAAAATCTTTAAAAGAAATTTTTCCGGATCTAGCTAAAAATTTACAGATTGAACAGGTGGCATATCAAAATACATGTTACATGAATGCTGTGGTCGAAAATGTGGTCTGGAATGACGAGTCGTACTATTCGGGGAATGGCGACATGGGATATTATACATTTGACATTTCGGTGACTGTAAATGGTAAAAAGACGACGCAGTCTTACTCTTTAATTGAAAAAGAAAGAATGTATACGGTATCCGGAATCTTAAAAATGGAAGATGGAACCCCGATGCCAAATATCTATCTGCCAATCTTGAAGGACGGAGCGGAATACGACACGGTACGTACAAACGAAAAAGGGGAGTATTCCTTTGAAGCCTCGAAAGGAACTTATAAATTTAAAGTAGGAGATGCTTTTACGGTAAAAGAAAATCTGATGGAAAAGGATATCACACTTCCGGTCTATCAGTTAAGTGGAAGCATTACCCGTGAGAATGCGCCGGCAGTAGATGCAGGATTCTGGATGAAATCGACCGGCGACAATCAGATCATATATTTTGGTACGGATAAAGATCAAAATTATCGGGCTTATCTGGAAAAAGGAACCTATGAATTAAAACAGGGAAATCAAACGGTAGATACATATGAGGTAACTGGAACAGATACCAAAGATTTTCTTATTAAGTTGTACCGGCTCACCGGTAAGTTTGCCAAGAAAAACCTTGAGTTTGTGGATGTCAATGACAAGAAAAATGATGTGCTTTCGTTTCCTTATAATGGCACGTATACAGTCTATTTGAAACCTGGCATTTACAATGTTATATACAATGATGTTGTTTTCGATCAGATTGAAGTTACATCACAGGATTTTGTAAAAGATTTTTCCGTGACGATCTGTTCCGGAAGAGTGCTGGATGCTACAGAAACAGAGCTTCCAGCAAACAAATATAACAATTATATGGTCGATATTGAAAAGGATGGGGAGGCTTACAAATCCATCTGGCTGGGAAAATATATACCGCAAAAAGGCTCCGGTTATGAAATTATTCTTCCCAAAGGAACATATGAGTTCTTCCTTGATGGAAATTCACTTGGCAGTGTGACGATCACTGATGGGGATGTGGAAAAAGATTTGTGTTTGCCGATCAGGCATGTTAAATTCCAAGTGTTGGATCGGCAAAACAATGTGATCCAGCAGGAGAGCTGCATTGGACTTACGAACACGGATACCAATGACTACTATCGATATCGTCCAGAAGATAAAAGCGGAGTTTTGCTATCACTGGGGAATTATAAGGTTGACGATATAGAGAATATGTTAAGCAGAGGATATGAATTTTCTGTCACAAAGGATACCGAACTGATAGAAGTCCCAACGGATGCTGTCCGGGTGAGCGGTAAATGTCAGATTGCTGGTCAAGAGGGGGGAATCTATCAAATTGATGTATCAAATGGGGTTGGTATGATTACAACGGAAGCGAAGAATGGCAGTTATGAAATGTATCTGGAACCGGGAGAATATTCTATCTGGTTCAATTATAAGGAAGAGGAAGATGGAAAACAATATACGCTTCTGTACGAAGACCTGACGGTATCGGACTCTCCACTTGAAAAAGATTTTGAAATAACAACGGGCAGTATGTCCGGGCAGTTGACGTGGAAAGACGGAACGACTGCGATGCACGAAAAAAGCCAATTGTATTTGTATTCGGGACAGTTAAATTATTATGCCGAGTTAGATTCGGATGGGAAATACTCATTTTCTTATCTGCCTTACGGCACCTACACACTGCATTTGAACAATAAGGAACTTGGAACTGTCACAATCGATTCGGAGCAAAAGAACGAAGATTATACCATAGACGGATATCAGATTGTGGCTACGGTGAAAGATGCCAATGGGAAATTTGTAAAAAATAAATGGATTTATTTTTCCAGCGCAAGATATTGTGAATATATTGACAATAATGAAGGGGTGGTAGTTGTTATTGTTGATGAACCTGGTGAATACGAAGTGCATTCTTATGACGGCGGAGAAAAAGTCATATACGGAACCGTCACGGTGACAGATAAAAATATGACATGTACGGTTGGCTCCGAGTGATAGAAGGTAAGGTGTAACAAAAAAAGGTTCTAACCATTACTTACGATCAAGTAAAGGTTAGAACCTTTTTAATCTCCGAGGATTCCGCCATTCTTTATTGCTGAATATTTTCAATTGTCATATCCTCCCTTTTGTTAATATCCATCATTATAGCATATGCTAAAAAGAATAACAATATGGTCGTCTTGTTCAATAGCAGGATTCTTGCTATAATAAAATAAAATTTTAGGGCGAAATAGGGGAGTAACAGGAAGGAGGCATAAACGCGGCATGAAGAAAAATCTAGCATATTATCACCTTCCGGGGTTATTTGAGTTTTACGAATTATATCGTATATTTCTTCCGCTATATCGGAAACATCGGGAATATTTTTACGATTGGTGTGAGATTGGTTCGATATATGGCGCACCGGCTGATTGTGTCTGGGGCGGTGGCAGGATCGGCGAGGATGATTGTGAGGCTCAGGATGCTGTGAAGCTGATGCAGGAGTATGGAATTTCTGCCAGGCTTACTTTTAGCAATTCACTTCTTTGTGAAGAACACCTGTCAGATCGAAAATGCAACGATCTTTGTGCTTTATTTGCGAACACTTCTCCACTTCAAAATGGTGTGATCGTTCACTCGGAACTGCTATTATCGTATTTGAAGAAACACTATCCGGGACTTTATCTTGTATCATCAACAACCAAGGTACTGACCGATTTTGAGCAGTTGAAAAATGAGATCGATCGGGATGAATTTCGATATGTAGTCCCTGATTTTCGGTTAAATAAACAGTGGGAGCAGCTTAGCACACTGACGAGAGAACAAAAAGAAAAAGTAGAATTTCTGTGCAACGAATGTTGTTCGTTTGGTTGTCGTGACCGCCGAGCGTGTTATACGGATGTGAGCCGTAAGGCACTCGGTGTCGATGCACCGGATCATGTGTGTACAGCACCGGGATCGGAGCAGGGATATCAATTTTCAAAGGCAATGGCAAATCCTGGATTTATTGGTGTGGATGCGATCCGGGAGGTATACATGCCGATGGGATTTTCCAACTTCAAAATTGAAGGGAGAGGTCTTGGGAGTGCATTGGTTTTAGAATTTATATTATATTACATGACAAAGCCGGAGTATCAGATCCATGTCCGGGAAGCCATGTATCTGGACAATATGCTGGATCTTTTTTAGAAAACAGGGAGGAATGACGAGTATGCGGATGACGACATTATGCTATATTGAAAAGGACAACCAATATCTTATGCTGCATCGTACCAAAAAACAAAAGGATATTAATAAAGGAAAATGGATCGGTGTCGGTGGACATGCGGAAGAAGGCGAGGGGCCGGAAGAGTGCCTGCTGCGGGAAGTAAAA
The DNA here is from genome assembly GCA_934316925.1 of uncultured Eubacterium sp. Taxonomy (GTDB): domain Bacteria; phylum Bacillota; class Clostridia; order Lachnospirales; family Lachnospiraceae; genus Eubacterium_F. The sequence goes on along the minus strand of CAKREC010000024.1, from coordinate 28,390 downwards.
GAAGAAACTGGACTTACGCTTACCTCGTATCAGTTCCGGGGAATTGTCACATTTGTAAGTGACCAGTGTGAGCCGGAGTTGATGTGTCTGTTTAGTGCAGATGGATTTGATGGAGAACTGATCGAGTGCGATGAAGGGGATCTGCACTGGGTGGATAAAAAGATCGTACCGACGCTTCCCACATGGGAAGGCGACGCCATTTTTTTGAAATTATTTTTGGAAGACGAACGTCGTTTTTTCAGCTTACGGCTTGTGTATGAAGGAGAAAAACTGATCGAAAAGAAGCTTCATGTTTATGGGGAAGAAAAGTGACAGATTTTCAGGTTGACAAAAGTGGTCGGTTGTTATAGACTTATTACAAGGTCGATAATAACCGACCACTTTTATGAAGGAGTGATGCAACATGGAATCTTTGAAGCTTTGTGACAGTGATTACCGTTTTATGCTGGTAGTGTGGGAGCATTCGCCGGTATCTTCCGGCACGTTGGTCAAGTTCTGCAATGAGCAGCTTGGATGGAAGAAATCTACGACATATACGGCGATCAAAAAACTTTCAGAGAAGGGTTACATAAAGAATGAAAACGCCGTGGTTTCTGTTTTGATCCCGAAAGAGCGGGTGCAGAAAGATGAGACAGACTATTTTGTAGAGCGGACTTTTGGTGGATCACTACCTGGTTTTTTGACAGCGTTTTTAGGGGGAAAGAGTATTTCAAAGGAAGAGGCAGACAAGATCAAGGATATTATTGATCGTTATAGTCAGTCATAGGGTGGTTCGGATGAACTGCCACCGGGAAAATACAGATTAAGTGAGGAGAGAGTTTTATGATACAGAAGCTGTTTATGAATATGATGGCGATTGGCATAAGTGCTTCCGTTGTTATCGGAGTTGTGCTCCTTGTCCGGATTTTTCTTGTCAAAGCACCAAAAAAGTATGCTTATTGGTTGTGGTTGATCGTGGGTATCCGATTGGCGTTTCCGGGAGGAATTTCATCGCCGTTTAGTATTTTTAATGTGATGACACTTGCGACCGGGCAGATCGAGACAGCTGCGAGTGACGAGAAGAACGCAGATCTGTCAAAACAGACGGAGCGCAGGCAGACGAGAGTGCATGTGGTGAACGGGCAATTGCAAATGTCCAACACCTACACAACGAAGGACAGCACAGAGCAGGAGATGAATGGTGACAGTCAATATGAGATCACTACTAAGAAAGAGGTGTCAGAAAATACCAATACGACTCCATCGAAAGCAGCGAGCAACAGTCAGAGTACATTGGATGTACGGGCATATATGTTACAGACAATTCCATATGTGTGGTTTGCCGGAGTCGTTTTGATCCTTTTATGGAATCTGGTACTGTTGTGCAGGACAAAGAAAAAAGTCGCAATGGCGGTGCGGCTGCAGGGAAATATTTACCAGTGCGATGAGATTGCTACTCCGTTTGTGATGGGACTTTTTCACTCAAAAATTTACATTCCCTATCGGTTACAGGAAGAGGAACAGCAATATATCATTGCTCATGAAAAATATCACATTCGGCGTGGAGATAATTATATTAAGCTGATCGCATTTTTATTATGTTGTCTGCATTGGATCAATCCACTTGTGTGGATTTCTTATCATCTCATGATCCGTGATATGGAGATGAGCTGCGATGAGCATGTACTTGCCAAAATGGATGGCGATATCCGTGTTGCGTACAGCCAGTCATTGCTTGGCTTTGCGACAAACCACCGGGTGATAAGCGTGGGGATGCTGACTTTTGGCGAGTCAAATACAAGAAAGAGGGTGAAGCGTGTGATGAAATTTAAAGCAGCAAAAAAATGGATCGGCGTGGTAGCAGCCGTGGTTGTCGTGATCGTGGCAGTATGCTGCCTGACCAACGCGATCAAAAAGGACAATGGGTCTGACGAGCCTACAGACACACTGCAAAATGTTTCGACGGGAGCGGCAATTGGAGACGCCGACGCGGGAATCCAGAAGGCGATGAAAGAATGCCACAAAGAGACGAACCAGTATTATGTCTTGTCGAAGACGGATGTGGACGTAGGAACATATGATGATTTTAAAATGGCACTTGTATATTATTCTTTGAAAAATGAGTCGATTGATATAAATCCGGAATCGGGTTATTTTGTAGCGGATCAGACGGATACGTTGTTCATGCTTGTCACGTATACGAAAGATGGTCTGTGCGACAGTTACAATCTGGATGCCTCGATATTCCATGTGGATGAGCTTTCATTCCCGAAAGAGGGATTGACGTTCAATTTTAAAGATTACGACCAGGATGGCAAGGCATCCGATTTCTCACTGGGACAGGGACAGACCAAGGATCAGGATCCGCAGCTTGGCAATTACATGAATTATCGTTTCTTTATGATCGATGAAACCGGTGCGATCATACCATATTCGGTATTGGAAAATGATGAGTATCAGGATGTTGCAACCGTTGTTCCGGGAGAATATTCCAAGATTTTTGCAACAAAGAGGGATCAGATCCAGTATGAGAAGCTTGGAGGTGAGTCGGGCGAAGCAAAAGCAACGACGGGTAAACTGATCGCCAAGCTCACACAGTCTGAGGTAAGTGAGAGGGGGCTGTATCCGGAAACCTATATATACAGCAGTACGCGAGAGAGTCTGCCGTATGAAGTGGCAGAGGAATTAGGCAAAACAGGAATCTGGACCATTTTAAAAGACAAGAGTATGCTGACATACAGTGTAGCGAATAAGAAAACAGACCCTACGCTGCGTCTTGACTTTACTTATGACTGGGATGGCAACCTGTTGCAGTATGTCAGCAAGCCGTATGGCTATGTTGAAGATATGGATAAATTAGGACGAAATTATGATGCGGTTCAGTCGATAAAATTATTTGGACAGATGTTCTTTGGGATGACAATGTATCCGGTTGATAAGAAGGGTGACAAACCAAACATCGCGAAAAATGATCCGGGATATGGTACAAACTATTACACTTTCTGGAAGACCAAAAATACAGGACGGTGGGATGTTACGTCTTTATATACCTGTTATGAGGACAGTGGAAAGAACTTTTATGTCCTGGATAACAAACATAATATGGTGATCTATGCGGATTCTGAGGAATACCGGAAAGCAGAATAGGAAGGATGGCAAAGAGGATGAACAAGATTCCAGTGGATCTTTTTACCGGATTTTTGGGAACCGGTAAAACGACGATGATAAAGGAATATGCCAAATATCTTATGAAGAAAGGGCAGAATATTGCGATCATTGAAAATGATTTCGGCGGTGTAAACGTGGATCGTCTGCTTTTGCAGGAACTGGAAGGTGATCTGTGCGACGTTGAGCAGATCGTTGGCGGAAATGTTCCAGAAGACTGGCAGCGGCGGTTCCGCGCCAAGTTGATCGCGATGGGGATGCTTGGATACGATCATGTCATTGTGGAACCTTCGGGGATTTTTGACACGGATTCCTTTTTCGATGTGCTGCAGGAAGACACGGTGAGCCGATGGTTTTTCCCAGGGTCGGTTGTAGCAATGATGGATTCGGATGAGATCGCAGAACTTTCCACAGAAAGTTTGTCTTTGATGGCGACGCAGCTCTCACAGGCTGGCATCATGCTCTTTGCCAAAGAAAATTCGCAGGATCTGGAAAAGAAAAAGACAGTTCTTAACAAGTTAAATGAAGAATTAACACAGGAAGCTCCAGCAGAAACTGCCCCAAAAGCGTGGGTTCCGCCTGTACTATGGAAAAATCTCTATGAATATTGTGAACAGGACTTTGAACAGATCGAGACTTGTGGTTATGGAAATGGCTGCATGGAGAAATGGGCATTTCGAACTACGGATGTCTATCAAACGATCTATTTTATGGAAGAAGAGATCGCCGGGATTGACTGGGAAAAAACACTGGACAGGCTCTTTTCGGATGATGCGGCAGCAGTGTACCGGGTAAAGGGCTTCTGGCAGCAGGAAGAACAGTGGTATCAATTAAATGCAACGAAAAAGCACAGAACAATAAGCCCTGTGCCTTTTGGTCAGAATGTTATGGTTGTGATCGGCGAACATCTTCAGAAAGAGGAACTCCAAAAGCAATTTATTTTGCGATAAAGCAGCACCATTCTTTCATGTGTTCGATCGCTAAGATTTCAAATCCATTTTCTTGTAAAGCGGCTTTTACTTCATCTTCTTTGGTATTGATAATGCCGGAAGTGATGTAAAGGCCATCTTTTTTTATGTGCGGACGGATCACGGAAGTCAAAGGAATGATCACGTCAGCTAAAATATTGGCAACGACAATGTCATGTCCGCTTCCTGCCTGCTCTTTGAGAGCATCGTCTGAGATCAGATCGCCGGCGTATAAAGTGTAATCCGTGGTTGGAATATGGTTTACCTCCATATTTTCCCCGGCAACTTTTACGGCAACTTCATCAATGTCGATCGCAGTGGCATGAGAGGCTCCTAATTTGAGAGCGGCAATGGAAAGAATTCCGCTTCCACAACCAACATCCAGAACAGAATCGCCTTTCTTTACATATTGATCCAGAGCCTGAATACATAGTTTTGTTGTTTCGTGGGAACCGGTACCAAAGGCAATGCCCGGATCGATCTCGATCAGAACATCGTCATCATTTTCTTTTGTGTACTCTTCCCAGGTCGGCTTGATCACAATGTTTTCGGCAGCGCGGAAAGGTTTGAAAAAGGTCTTCCAGTTGTTGATCCAGTCTTTGTCTTCTGTCTCCGAAAGCGTGATCGTTCCTTTTCCGATGTTGCAATACTGTTTGATGTCCTGCAGGATATCCTGAACCTGGAGCATCACTTTCTCTGGATCGCACTGATCGGGATCCATGTAAAAATGCACTTTTGCCGTGCCGTCATTATCTACCGGATCCGGCAGAATGTCTACAAACATCTTTTTCTTGTCTTCTTCACTCAGAGGAAGTTTGTCCTCAATCTCAATTCCCTCAACACCGATGGCATCCAGCTCATAACTTAACAGGTCGACAGCCTCTGTATGGGTATCAATGGTAAAACGAATCCACTTCATATATATCCTCCGTTCATAGTAAAAATCTAATAAGACTATTGTATACGGAAAAGAACAGAAAAGCAACCTTGCTTGCTTTTTATTCCCTGATTTTATATACTGATAGATAGAAGATAATTTTGAAAAACGCAGTTTTTAGGAACGGAAATGGAGAATGGCAACATGAGAGAACGCTGGATCTTGCAGACCAAACATGGAGATGTGCAAGGACTTGCTAAGCAACTAAAGATTCCTGCTTTGGTAACAAGGTGCATGATAAATCGTGATTTAACTAATGGAAAGGACATGAAAAAATATCTATACGGCACATTGGAAGACTTGTATGATCCATATCTTATGAAAGATATGAAAGAGGCGGTGGAGCATGTTCTTTTAGCAAAACAGAAAGGATACAAAGTGGCGATCGCATCTGACTTTGACTGCGATGGGATTTTTTCTGCATACATATTGTGGAGCGGCTTCCAAAAAATAGGACTGGATTCGAAGATTTTTACGCCGGACCGGGTTATGGAAGGCTATGGTCTGAATCAACGGATCGTTGATGAGGCGGTTTCGGAGGGACGCAGGCTTCTGGTGACCTGCGACAATGGGATCGCGGCACATGAAGAGGTCTGTTATGCCAAGGAAAAAGGGATGGAAGTGTTGGTTACGGATCATCATGAGATCCAGGAGAGCCTGCCGGAAGCGGATGAAGTATTGGACCCGAAGAGACCGGATGAGACGTACCCGTTTGATGGACTGTGTGGTGCTGGTGTGGCATTCAAACTGATCTGCGCTTTATATGACAGGCTGGGGATCCCGGCAAGTGCGTGTGAGGATTTACTGGAGTATGTCGCAATCGCTACCGTAGCGGATGTGATGGAACTCAAAGATGAAAATCGGATCTTGGTTAAAACAGGATTAAATAATCTGCAAAATCCTCAAAATATAGGAATTGCGAGCCTTATCGAGGTGTTGGGATTATCGGAAAAAACGATCACAGCCGGACATATCGGATTCATGATCGGACCGTGTTTTAATGCAGCTGGACGTATCGCGACAGTGGAGGATTCGTTCTCTCTTTTGATGGAGGAAAACCCCGGCGAAGCAAAGGAAAAAGCCGAACATTTAAAGGCGATCAATGATGAACGGAAAGAGATGACAGAGCAGGGAGTCGAGAAAGCGATCCTGCAGATCGAGAAACAGGATTCGATCCCTACAGTGTTGGTATTGCTGCTTTCGGATGTTCATGAGAGCCTGGCAGGGATCATTGCCGGAAGGATCCGGGAACGATACTACCGGCCGACGATCGTATTTACAGAACCAGAACCGGGAATCGTAAAAGGCTCAGGCCGTTCCATCCCGGAATATGATATGTTTCGGGAACTGATGAAATGCAAGCCGTTGATGATGCGGTTTGGAGGACATAAGATGGCGGCGGGAATGACCATGAAAAAGGCGAATCTGGACATTTTGAGGAATAAGTTAAATCAAAATATAACATTGACGGACGACCAGCTCCGCCCTACGGTTTGGATTGATGCGTCGATGCCGATCGGGTATCCCACGATTGATATGATAAAGAGTTTATCAATGATGGAGCCATTTGGTGTGGGCAATCCGCAGCCGATCTTTGCAGAGCAGCATTTTCGGATCCTGCGTGGGCGCAAATTGGGAAAAGAAGGCAATGTGCTCCGACTGCGTATTGAAAACCAAAGGGGAGAACAGGCGGATGCCGTTATGTTCTTTGGCGTGGAAGAGTTTGAATCTTTTATTTACAAAGAGTGGGGGGAGCTTAATCTGAAGAAGATGTATCAGGCACAGAGCAATGACATTGATATTGCATTTACGTATTACCCGATGATCAATGAATATCAGGGGATGGAGTCAATTCAGATGCGTATCAACAGTTATTGCCGTATTCAATAAATAAGAGAAAGGGGACGACCGATGAAATTTAGTTGTTGTATGATCGTGAAAAATGAGGAAAATGTGCTGGCAAGATGTCTGGACAGCATTGCACCGATCATGGATGAGATCATTATCGTAGACACCGGATCTACGGATGCCACGAAGAAGATTGCTGCCGGCTATACCGACAAGATCTACGATTTTGAGTGGATCCAGGATTTTTCTGCGGCCAGAAATTTTGCGTTTTCCAAGGCGACGGGGGACTATATTTATACAGCAGATGCCGATGAAGTGGTGGATGCGGAAAATCAAAAGAAATTTTTGGAGCTGAAGCAGGCAATTTTACCGGAAATTGAAATTGTGCAGATGCAGTACGGCAATCAGCTGGATCATGGCACGACCTACAATTTTGATCAGGAACTAAGACCCAAACTTTTCAAACGGCAGAGGGAATTTGTCTGGATCGAACCGGTACATGAAACGGTGCGGCTGGACCCGGTGGTATATGACTCAGATATTGTGATCGGCCATTTCCCGGAGGAGGCTCACAGCAGCCGCGATTTTGCTATTTTTCAAAAGCAGTGGCGTGAGGGGAAAAAGCTGTCCCGCCGGCTGCATCATATGTATGCCATGGAACTGTTTATTTCGGGGGAGAACAACGATTTTCTGGAGGCATCGGAACTTTTTGAACAATCAGCGATGGATCCGGAGAGAACATTGGACGAGGTAAAAGAGGCAGCCTGCGTAGTGGCAAGGGCAGCTAGAATCCGGCATGATGCTGTCACAATGCTGAAAATGACGCTGAAAGATCTTCTGACGGAGGGCTCCTCGGAAATGTGCTATGAACTGGGTGAGTTCTTCCGGGAGCTGGGAGATAAAGAAGAAGCAGCGATCTGGTATTATAATGCGATGCATGAAACGCAAAGTATTTTGAATATTCATACATCGACAGACTGGCCGGAGAAACGACTGGAATCTCTTTGACAGAGATTTTTTACAAAATGATTGAATAATCATTGAATATAGGGGCATTATCGTGTATAATATATTGCGTGTGCGTACAGTAAGAATTGTAAAGCACAAATATTTAAAGTGAAAGTTTTTCGAGAAAGACTTGCAAGGAGGAATGGCTATGGTAACAGCTGTTGTAGGAGCCAATTGGGGTGACGAAGGAAAAGGTAAGATTACCGATATGTTAGGAGAAGAGTCTGATATTATCGTACGTTTTCAGGGCGGAAGCAATGCCGGACATACGATCGTAAATGACTATGGTAAGTTCGCTCTGCATATTTTACCATCCGGAGTTTTCTACAATCACACAACAAGCATCATTGGAAATGGAGTTGCGTTGAATATTCCAGATCTGTTTAAAGAGATCCAGGGGATTGTAGACAGAGGGGTTCCTATGCCAAAGATTTTGGTAAGCGATCGCGCACAGATTGTTATGCCATATCATATTCTGTTTGACCAGTATGAAGAAGAGCGTCTGGCAGGCAGATCATTTGGTTCTACCAAATCCGGTATTGCGCCATTCTATTCCGATAAATATGCAAAGACCGGTATTCAGGTTTCTGAATTGTTCGATGAGGAATCATTGCGCGAGAAAGTTGCCGGCATTTGCGAAAAGAAAAATGTATTATTAGAGCATCTGTATCACAAACCGGCATTGGATGTCGATGAGTTGATGGAGACTTTAAAACAGTATAAAGAGATGGTTGAGCCATATGTCTGTGATGTATCTGCATTTTTGGCAAGAGCCCGCAAAGAAGGCAAGCGCATTTTGCTGGAGGGTCAGCTGGGATCTCTGAAAGATCCGGATCACGGTATTTATCCGATGGTTACGTCTTCTTCTACTTTGGCTGGCTACGGTGCGATCGGTGCTGGTATCCCGCCATATGAGATCAAACGCATTGTTACCGTTGTAAAGGCATACTCCAGTGCGGTTGGTGCCGGAGAGTTTGTCAGTGAGATCTTTGGAGATGAAGCAGATGAGCTTCGCCGCCGCGGTGGTGATGGCGGTGAGTACGGTGCTACGACCGGACGCCCAAGACGTATGGGATGGTTCGATGCGGTAGCAAGCCGTTATGGTTGTCGTGTTCAGGGTGCTACAGAAGTGGCACTTACCGTTCTCGATGTACTCGGCTATCTGGATGAACTTCCGGTTTGTGTCGGATATGAGATTGACGGTGAAGTTGTCAAAGATTTCCCTACCACGAACCAGCTTAAGAAAGCAAAACCGGTATATGAAGTGCTTCCTGGCTGGAAGACGGATATCCGCGGTATTACCGAATATGACAAGCTTCCGGAGAACTGCCGCAAGTATATCGAGTTTATTGAGAAAGAACTTGAGGTACCGATCGCGATGGTATCCAATGGTCCTGGACGTCATGAGATCATTCACCGCTAAGGAGACCGGCTCTCATTGATGTGAAAAAATAGAAACAAGAGGGATTTATTTTCCACAGCAGAAGATGTGCTGGTTGAAACTAAATCCCTTTTGCTATATGAAGAAGGAGAAAAAAATGAAACCAAAAGAGCATTTTCACGGAAGTGATTTAGAAAAAATAGAGGCTGTGTATGGCATCAAGAAAGAGGATATTATCAGTTTTTCAGCCAATGTAAATCCGCTGGGAGTTTCGTTCCGGCTGCGGGAGACTTTGACCAATCATATTGATGCGATCACATCCTATCCGGATCGGGAGTATACGTCTCTGCGCCAGTGCATTGCTCAGTATGTGGGAACCGAAAAAGAAAATATTGTGGTCGGCAACGGCTCTACCGAATTGATCTCTTTATTTATTCAGATCACACATCCGTCCAAGGCGCTGATCGTCGGCCCTACGTATTCGGAATATGAACGCGAGGTGGCGATGGGCGGAGGTCGCTCTCATTACTTCAGCCTTACGGAAGAAAATGAATTTGTTCTGGATACGGCGGCGCTCACGAACGAACTGGGACAGAATGTAGATCTTTTGATCCTCTGCAATCCGAACAACCCTACATCTTCAGTGATCGACAGACAGCAGATGCGTGAGATCCTGGATTACTGCAAACGGAAATCCATTACGGTACTGGTTGATGAAACCTATGTGGAATTTGCAGAGGAACCGGAGAAAGTAACCGCTGTTCCACTTACGGAGTACTACAACAATATTGTGATCCTGCGTGGTATTTCTAAATTCTTTGCGGCACCGGGACTGCGTCTTGGCTATGCGATCTGCGGCAATCATGATCTGTTGAAAGAGATCAATCAGAAGAAAAATCCGTGGACGATCAATTCTCTGGCGGCGATCGCCGGTGAGATCATGTTCTCGGATGAAGAATATATTGAGAAAACAAAGGAGCTGATCACATCCGAAAGAAAGCGGATCTGTGATCGGTTGAGTGCAAATAAAAATTTTAAAGTGTATGAGGCACATGCCAATTTTGTTCTTGTAAAGATTTTAAATGAAAAGGTAACGTCGGAAGACTTGTTTGATACGGCGATCCGGAAGAATTTTATGATCCGTGACTGTTCGACATTTCCGTTTTTGAGCAATAAGTATTTCCGGTTCTGCTTTATGATGCCGGAACAAAATGATGCGTTGTTAGAGGTTTTATTCGATGCGGTAGCAGAGTGAGGTTATCATGAAAGAAAAAGTATTGGCTTTGGCAAAGGGAAAATTCGAATATGAAAAGCCGGCTCTCATGGTTTCAGTAGATCACCTGGACATTCAGGTGCAGGCCGGACAGATCACGACAGAACGTTTTTATGTCGAAAATGCAAGTGGCACAAGACTGAAAGGCTTTGGATCTGTCGATGATGAGGGCATTGAATTTCTTCCTGTGTTTGAGGGGGAAAAGAATGAAGTCAGCATTCAGGTAGACGCCACACACTTGGAACCGGGTACGGTAAAAAAAGGGAAACTGTCGCTTGTTACCGATTGCGGTGAAAAACAGATTCCATACTGCGTTACGGTAGAAGAGCCGACGCTTGCTGACGAAAAAGGAACGGTATCGGATTACCAGACATTCTGTCAGAGAGTGATCGCAAACGGAGAACATGGCGCTTCTCTTTTTCATAGTCCGGACTTTAAAAAGAGCTTTCTGCGAAATGATCTGGCAGCGCAGATTTTATATGACGAATTGACAAAGCATGATACGAAACTGCAAAGCGTAGAAGAATTTTTGGTTGCCATGGGAAAAAAAGATGCGATGAGCTTTTTAATAAAGCATGTGGCATCCGGACAGACCAGAAAAGTAGCATATGCTCTGCAGGGGGATGATCTGACCGATGAATTTCAGATTCAGGTAAATACATGGGGGAATATGAAGATCCGTGTGAAAAGCACGGCTGATTTCATTGTGCCGGAGATACATAGTGTGTGGACGGAACAGTTTCTTGGAAGCAAAATGACGATCCGTGTGCAGATCCTGGCGGACAAAGTGCCAGCAGGAAAACGCCAGGGGAAGCTTGTGCTGGAATCTCCATATGAGCGAAGGGAGATTCAGATCACGGCATTCAACGCCGTGGGACATCAAAAACGAAGAGAGCGGCTGCAGGAGAAAAAAGTATACGCAGCCTTGTGCCGTGAAGTGTTGGCGTATGTTGAGGGAAAGACAGCAAAAGATGAATTTGCGCCGAAATGGAACCAGTGCTATCAATATTTTGAAGGCAAAGGCGAAGACTGGACGCAGCATATTGAAGAACTTCGGACATATCTGCAACAGAAAGATGCAGAGAGTGGAGCCGTATACCGGGAGAATTCCCCGTTTGCCTATTCTTCATGGATCCGGCAGTGCAATGAGGATCCGGAACTTCTGGTTTCTCTGGATGGAATGAATCTTGCCGCAGTAGCTTATGGGTTAAAACACGATTTAATGACAAAAGACCTTACGATTTCTGTCGCCGTGCTGGCGGGACAGATCGCTAAATTCAGTCCGCTTGTGTACTATGTGCTTTGCGCCTGTTATGAAAAATATCCTTCGGATGATATTCTTCGAAGCATCTGCAGTCTTTTGATCCGCAATGGAAAACGGGAACATCGCTTTTTTAAATGGTTTGAAAAAGGAGTAGAGTGCAAACTCCGGATCACGGACCTGTTTGAATCTTATATGTATGCGATGGATCAGAATACGACGTTCCGGCTTCCGGAAGTTGTGATCAGTTACTTTCAATATGAAAATCATCTTAACGATTCCTGCAAGGCATTTTTATACGCTTACCTTGTGAAAAAGAAAAATGAGATGAAGCGGGAATATGAAGACTATCAGAGTCAGATACAGGCATTTGCCTTGCAACAGCTGAAACATCATCGGCTCAATGAGAGTCTGGCAATTCTCTATGAGGACTGGCTGCAGGAAGATACGATACAAGGGGATGTGGCAAAACATCTGCCGTACATCATGTTTAATCAAAATTTAACATGCGACAATCCGTTTATCCGACAGGTTGTGGTGGTTCATGATGAAATGAAAGAAAAGATCACCTATTCACTGGATCACGGAAAAGCGATGATCCAGTTGTTTACACCGAATTATCAGCTGTTTTTTGTGGATGAACAGGGAAACTATCTTGCCGGTACGGTTGCGTATACTTTGAAAAAAATGCTGCATCTGGATCATTTTGCAAAAAATTGCTGGGAGCAGGGTTCGGATCATGTGCATCTTCTGGCACATCTGGCAGCAATCTCGATGCGGGGGATCCGTATGGAACGGGTGCAGACGACGGTATTGCATCAGATCATGAAAATGAACTGTTTCCGCCCGGAAGTCAATGGCAGACTTTTGCTTCGCCTGTTTGATTTTTACCGGGAAAAACAGGAAAATGGTCTGTTGCTGGAAGTGCTGGATTCACTGGACTGCCGCTATGTAAAACATGACCGTCTCGGAGAAGTGGCTGCCCAGTACATTTATCATGGAATGTATGAGGAGGCAGAGGCAATCCTGAGAGAGTATGGACTGCCGAAGACGGACGAAAAAGCACTTGTGATGCTTCTGACTGCCGGCATCGAAAAGCACATGGATGAGTTTGTTCCAGAGTATGTAAAATGGATATATCATCTGTATCAGGAGCATGTTTATGAGGAAAATCTGCTTCATTATCTTTTGCAGTATTATATGGGGCCGACAAAGACATTGGCAGGAATCTACAAAAAATGTGAAGAACATTCTGAAAATCCGATCTTAGACAGTTCCAAAGAACGTCTGCTCGGACAGGTACTCTTTGCCGGTGCATCCCTGCAGGGATATGAGCCGTTGTATCTCGAGTATTACGCGCATGGAAACAACCGTATGCTGGTCAAAGCTTTTCTGGCGAGCTACGCCTACGAATATATTGTGGATCGCATTGAACTCACAGAAGAAATTTTTGTAAGGATTGAAAAAGAAGCCTTTTATGTGCAGGAACCGGTTATGGTGCTGGCAACTCTGAAACGCTACGGAAAAGAAGGCTATTTTGCCAAAAAACAGCAGGAATTCATCGAACGGCATGTTGAGGAACTGGCAAAAGACGGTGTGATCCTGTGCTTTATGAAGGATTTTATTGGAAACGTTTCTATTCCATATGAAGTAGAAAATTCAATTTGCGTCCAATATTTCTGTGGGCGCTCGGAAAGAATTTTTTTACATATAAAAAATACAGACCGGGAAGATGATGTGCTGCCGATGAGAGAAGTATTTCCGGGCATATTTACAAGGCAGCTGATCCTGTTCCGCGATGAACAGCGGACCTGTTATATCGAAGAAGAGCAGACCGGCTTTTGCACCGAAGACATGGAAGTATGTGGTGCCAGATGTGGTCATGAGCCGGGCTTCTTTACCGAAGTGGATCAGATGATCGAGGCGAAGCAAAAAGGTAACGTCGAAAATTATGAACATTTACGAAAACGCTATGAGACGCAGCGATTCATGGCGGAAAAGTTGTTTACCATACGATAGGGGGACCATATGAGCGAGAGGACATTACTGCTTGGATATGATCTGGGGGATGAAGTGACCCAGCTGGCAGTATACAATCGAGAGACAAAAGAACCTGAATTTGTAGGACAGACAGAGGAAAATCCGGATGCTTTGTATCAGACAGCGGTGGAACTCAACAATAGCGAACAGTTGACGGATTTTATGAAAAAGATCCGTCAGCGGCAGGATATTGTTGTGGATGGCAAGGTGATCGAACCGGAAAAAGTCCTGGCGTTTTATTTTAGCAAAACGCTTGTGGCGACCCGGATCAAGTATCCGCATGAAACGATCCGGCAGTTGGTCGTCACACTGGTTCAGCCGGATAAACAGTTGGTTGACTGTATTTATCAGGCATTGGAGCAGATCGGGATTGGCAGAGATCGTGCTGTTGTAATGGGATATCAGCAGAGCTTTCTTTACTACGCGATGTCGCGGGAAAAAGAATTGTGGATCAATGATGTCGGACTGTTTGATTATACCGGTGAACGGCTGTTGTACTATCAGATGCGTCTGGATCGCAGAAAAAAGCCGGTTTTAGTGGCGGTAGAAGAACAGGATTTTTCAGAGGCGATCGATACGATACAAAAAGAATCGGAACATAAAGATGCAGTTCTGGAAAATGTTATTTACCGGGGGATACATAAACAGATCTTGTCTGCACTTTATATGACGGGAGATGGCTTTCTGGAAGAATGGACAGAGCCGGTATTGCAGAGGCTGTGCGTGGGACGCCGGGTATTTCGCGGCGGAAATCTCTACGCAGCAGGAGCCTGCTACGCCGCAAATGAACTGGGGGGCGAAGCACGGTTATCGGATTATCTGTTGATGGATCCGGACATGATCGCATCCCGCATTTCCATGAATGTTTACCGGGATGCCAAGCAGGAGGAACTGGTATTTGCCAAAGCGGGGACTCCGTGGTATCAGGTGGATGCCTCGTGGGATCTGATCCCGCAGGGGGAGACGGAACTTGCAGTGTCAGCAAAAAATGTTTTTTCCGGCGAAGAGAGGAAGTTTATACTGCCGCTCGATCCGGTGGCGGGTAAGACAAATGGCCAATGCCGGTTGAATGTCAAGATCCGGTTTCAGGATGTGCGCACACTGATCATTACGATTCGGGATCTTGGATTTGGTGAGTTTTTCCCTACATCGAACCGGGTATGGGAAAAAACAGTTGCCATAGATGGATGATTGGAGGAACAACATGTTTGTATTATGTCAGGGAAAAGTTGCAAAAAAGCCATATATCATGCCATACACCAGACAAAAGGTGTATTCCCTGGAAGAGTTGTGTTATTATATTTATAACAATATATATACGATCAACGAAGAGTTTTTCGAGGAGTCATTGGCTCGCTGGCTGCGGGAAGAGGCAGACCAGCCGGTTCTGGCAAGAAAACTTCATGTACTGATGCAGGAAAATCCCAATCTGAAAGATCTGGTGGTTACGATCCTTTGTGGCTGTGATTATTATCAGGAAGATGAGATCTACGAATTGGTGGATATTTTAGATGATATTAACAACCTTCCTTTTTATAAGAAAAAGAAGATCAAGGCAGATAATTATCTTCGTGCCGGTCAGTACACAAAAAGTCTTATGGAATATAATAAGCTGCTGAATGGCAGTTACGCCGGTAATTTTTCTACCGAAGAGTATGGGGATATCCTGCACAATGTGGGGATCGCACATTTTTATGCGTCCTCGTTTGCGGAGGCGGAGAATGATTTTCGGGAGGCATTTGTCCGGAATAATAAAAGAGAATCGCTTCGTCAGTATCTGTGGCTTCTTCTGATGCAGGAGAAGGACAAAAAGTTTGAAGCAGAAGCGGTTTCTTACGGATTGAACCCACAGGAGATCTTACGGGTACAGCAAAAGTATCAGGAAGTTTTAGGGGAATTTTCCATGCCGGCAGAGACGGAGGATGACCTTGACCGATATAAAAATAAGGTACGGGAAAATTTTTCGATTTAAAGAAAGGCGGATATTGTGTTTTCTTGGGCGAAACTAGAGAAAGAAAAAGTAAATATTGAGGACGCTGCAGCACGAAAAGAGTATCTGCAACAGTTGTTTCAGACGATCCAGGATGCGAAGGGACAGTGCCAGGACATCAAGTATGAATATGAAGATGTAACGGCGCATCTGAAAGACATCCAGCTTCTCGACCAGGCGCCGGAGGAAGAAAAGACAGAACTTTTGGCAGCGGCTGCACAGATCGTAGAGTGCAATCGTGAGCGGCAGCGGCTTCAAAAACGAAAATATAAACTGACGGATCCGCAGAAACAGGTTATGGAACGGTATGAGGATACTGTGCAAAAGGACATTGGGAAACTGACGGAGTATGAATCCTATCAGTTGAAGATAAAAAATGATCTGCGTCAGCTTGGTGGCGAAAAAGAACTTTTACTGCAGGATAAAACTGACATCATACGGCGGCAGCATATGCTTAAGACGATCGGAAAAGCGTTATCGATCATTCTTGTGGCACTTGGAGCGATGCTTCTGGCTCTTGTGTTGTGTTTCAAGGTGGATATCACGGTTCCGTTTCTGGCTACGGTAGTATTTGCGGCAGCAGTTGCGGGGCTGATCCTGAATGAAGCAAGAAAAAACCGCATTGATATGGCGATCACGGAGAAAAAATGCAACCGGGCGATCAGCCTTACCAACCGTGTTAAGATCAAGTATGTAAACAATGTTAAGACGCTGGACTATTTATACAGCAAATATCAGGTTCGCAATGTTGCTGAACTGGAGTACGTTTACGGTCAGTATTGTCTGGCAAAACGGGAGTGGGCACTGCAGCGCGAGACGATGAAAAAGATTTATGACAACAATCAGATACTGGTTGCGGAACTGCACCGGCTTGGTGTAAAAGATACATCGGTGTGGCTGTCACAGGCGATCGCGTTAGTAGAACCAAAAGAGTTGGTGGAAGTAAGACATGAACTCAATGAAAATCGACAAAAATTAAGAGAGCAGTTGGATTATAATACCGATATTATGGAAGACTGCCTTGTGAAGATGGAAAAGATCAGAGATATGAATTCTGACTATGAAAGGGAAGTAGAACAGATCCTGAGTCAGGGAATATAAATGGAGGAAAATATGAAACCACAAATTGACTACACGTTGTATTTATGTACCGATCGCAATCTGATGACGACCGACACCATTGAGGAATCGGTGGAGCTTGCGATCAAAGGCGGTGTGACCGTTGTGCAGCTGCGTGAAAAAGAGTGTACATCAAAAGAATTTTATGAACAGGCAGTCCGTGTGAAGACGATCACGGATGCGTATGAAGTGCCGCTTATCATCAATGACCGCGTTGATATTGCGCTGGCGGTAGGAGCCGACGGCGTGCATCTGGGACAAAAAGACCTTCCGATCCGCGTGGCAAGGGATCTTATGGGGCCGGACCGTATTCTGGGTGTGACGGCGAACACCAAAGAACGGGCGATCGAGGCTGTCAAATCGGGAGCCGATTATATTGGTGCCGGAGATGTGTTTGGTACCAGTACCAAAGCGGATGCTAAAAGGCTCACGCTGGAAGAACTGACGGAGATCTGTCAGGCAGTTTCGATTCCTGTAGTAGCGATCGGGGGAGTAAAAGAAGACAATATCGGACGATTGAAAGATACTGGAGTAGCTGGGGCAGCCGTAATATCTGCTGTTGTCGGTAAAAAAGACATTACAGCTGCAGCAGAAAATCTTATTGCAAATTTTCGAGAATGCTAGCGGGAATCTTCATATTCCCTTCTCCGGTGCCGAGTTCAAGATCGGGTTTGTTGGAACCGTGAAAGTCGGTTCCACCGGTGATGAAAAGACCAAAATCGTTTGCCAGCTTTTTGACGAAAGCTTCGTCTGTTCCGTGGTTGCGGGAATACAGTGCTTCAATGCCTCGCAGGCCATAAGCTTTCAATTCGGTCAGCAGGTTGTGAAGCTCCGTTACGGACATTTTATAGAGCAGTGGGTGTGCCAGTACAGGGATGCCCCCTGCTTTTTTTATGAGTTCGATCCCTTTTTGCGGGGAAAGGTATTTTCTCATGACAAAATAGGGGCCATCCTGTGCCAGAATCTCTTTAAAGGCATAGTCAATGCTTGGGATCGCTCCCTGTTCTAGCAGGAACCGGGCAAAATGCGCTCTTGTTAGAATGTTGTCACCGAAGCGGTTGATCAAAGACGGATAATCGATCGGAAAACCGCCGTCGTGAAGCTTTTCGCACATTTTCTGATTTCGTTCATCACGTTCTTTGGCGATCGCAGCCAGGGTGTCGACAAGCTCCGGCTGTGTGTAGTCCAATTGGTATCCGAGAATATGGATCTCCTTTTTTCGGGAAGGAGAAATTTCATATTGACAGGACAATTCGACACCGGGAATGATCGTAATACCTTTGCCGTTTGCGGCAGCCAGTGCATCGGCAACGCCTTCCACCGTGTCATGATCGGTCAACGCCATAGCGGTCAGACCTTTGGCAAGTGCCATATCTACCAGTTCTTTTGGGGTGCATGTGCCATCGGAACAATTTGAATGTACGTGCAGATCAATACAGTCCATAGTAAACCTCCTCATAGGGCATTTGCCCATTTTTTTATGATAAGATAAATATAGCACAGTTATATTTTTTTTGAAAGATACATATTTATATAGTAAAAAAGAAAATAGGAACTGTATCATGACGTGGATTCGTTGGGGAAAAAGTCTTTTGGTGGCATTTATTTTGTCGGGGATTTTTCTTGTTATTCTTGCTGCTGGCATGTATTTTTTTGACTGGCAGGAAAAAATGGTTCGTGGATCTGTTCTGGTGATCTATGTACTGGCTTGTTTTGTGGGAGGTTTGCTGTTGTCGAAAGGGGCAGCGAAAAGGCGGTATTTCTTTGGGATGCTGTTTGGGCTTGCGTACTATCTCGTGATCTTTGTGGGCGGGATGATTGCCGGTGGGGGAGACCTTCGTGCCGGACAGATTGTCACACCGATGGTTATATGCGCGCTTTCCGGGATGATCGGTGGAATGATCCAGGCAGGAAAGTAGTCATAGAAAAAGCACCACGAATGTGGTAAGGTATACTATAGATTGAATGTAAAACACAAGGAGGAAATTCACATGGAAAAGAAATGGAGAACTATGCGGATGCTGCCGGCTGTTCTCGCGATCAGTATTGTTCCTTTGATCGCTACAGCCAAGAAATATAATATTGGGCTGAGTCAGTATTCCTGGTTTTCAAATTCCACGGTTTCAATTGATATTTTTCTGTATTGGAAAGGGCAGGCATTGATCCTTTTGGCCTATTTACTGCTGCTTTTTGCGGTGGTTTCTCTGGCAAAGAAGGAATATCGTCCGGACAAGAAACGGATGTGCTCTGCGGAGACGATCTCGCTGGCGGTCTATGGCCTGTTTGTATTGATCTCAACTGGATTGTCGCAATATGGAGAAGTAGCAGCAAAAGGTGGTTATGAGCAGTGGGAAGGCTGCAATGTGATCTTTGCTTACCTTGTGCTATGCCTGTTTGTGTACTGGTTTGTGGACAAGAAGAGCGTGATCCATCTGTTTGTGTACGGATTGATCGTGGGCAGTACGGTGCTTGGCCTGATCGGAGCGGGACAGTTCTTTGGGGCTGACTTTTTCCGGAGTGACATGGGCAAAAATGTGATGAATCTGCTGATGGAAAGAAAGATGAACTTCAGCTTTAATTTTCCGGAGGGATGGGTCTATGCGACTTTGTACAATCCGAATTATGTAGGATCTTATGTGGCATTGGCCTTTCCGGTTTTGTTTGCGGTCGTGACCGCCAAGTGGAAGGAATTTCATCCGTTTTTTATGGTACTTTCGTATGTCGATCTGTTGCTGATGGTGATCACGTTGATCGGATCACAGTCGCTGACCGGAATTGTTGGCGTGTGTGTCAGTGTGATCTTTGTCGTGGCATATAAATTCCCGGAGACATTGGAACGCATCGGCTGGAAAAAAATGGCGGGAACGGTAGCCTGTGCAGCAGCTGTTCTGGCTGTTGTCTGCGCGGTGGACTCCGAACAGGTGCAGGCAGGACTGAACAAGCTGTTCCATCCGACGAAAGATTATCATGAGATCGCTCAGATGCTTTCTACGAAAAAAGGATTGGAGATCACAACGGTAGAAGGTAAGGTATGTTATGTTTCCGTTGCGGACAATCTTACGGTAGCACCTGCCGTTACGGATGCGGACGGCAACTCGATGACACTGAAAAAGGACAGCGAGCGGAATTATTATACATTTGAAGATGAAGCATTTGACAATTTCCGGTTGTATCCGGAGACGATCGAGGTAAAAGACACGATCTATTATGGGGTGAAAGTGTTCAATCCGACGATCAATAAAACCTGGAATATCGCAAAAGTGGATGGCACCTACATGGTGTATACGATCCACGGCAAACTGGATACGCTCGAAAAGATTCCGGCAACAGGGTTCAAAGAGCATCAGCATTTTGGAGATAAGCGAGGGTATATATGGTCAAGAACCATTCCACTTCTGGGACAATATGTGATTGCCGGTTCAGGACCGAATACATTTACACTGGTATTTCCGAACAATGATTATGTTGGCAAAACGAATATGAACTACGACGGGGTGGCGGTCACCAAGCCGCACAATATGTATCTGCAGACATGGGTGCAGACCGGACTGATCTCACTGCTTGCTTTTTTGACCTGTTTTGTAGTCTATTTTGTGAAATCCTGCCGGTTATATTGGAAACGGAAATTCGAAACGACGCAGGAAAAAATCGGCTTTGCGCTGATGGTTGCGCTGCTTGGATATATGGTAACGGGAATTGCCAATGATTCTACCGTTACGGTAGCGCCTGTATTTTGGGGATTGTTGGGACTCGCTATGGCAGTAAATGAAATGATCGGAAGGGACGAAAAAAGAAAATGAAAAATTATTAGCACTCACTATTGACGAGTGCTAATAAAAGTGCTATAGTGTGTGTAAATCGAGGAGATCGATTGACATACCAACATAAAGAAGGGAGTTATGGCGTATGAATATTAAGAAATTTACACAGAAATCGATTGAGATTCTGAATCAATTGGAACAGATTGCCTATGATTTTGGCAATCAGGAAATCGCCCAGGAGCATCTGCTTTACAGCATGCTTACGGTAGAGGACAGCTTGTTTGCAAAATTGTTGCAAAAGATGGAGATCGATCCTAAAGTGTTCCAGGCACAGGTTGAGGGACTGATCGGCAAGCGGCCAAAAGTCGAGGGCGGACAGGTCTATGTTGGAAATGACCTGAACAAAGTGCTTGTTTATGCGGAAAACGAGGCCAATGCGATGGGAGACGAATATGTCTCGGTGGAGCATTTGTTCCTTAGCCTTTTGCGTAAGCCATCCAAAGAAGTGAAAGAACTTCTGAAAGAATTTCAGATTGACAGAGAGCGGTTTTTGCAGGCACTCTCAAAGATCCGGGGAAATCAGAAGGTTACAACTGACAATCCGGAAGCGGTTTATGAAAGTCTGACAAAGTATGGCTATGATCTTGTGGAGAGAGCCAGAGAACAGAAACTGGATCCTGTGATCGGCAGGGACTCGGAAATTCGAAACATGATCCAGATCCTATCCCGAAAAACCAAGAACAATCCGGTATTGATCGGAGAACCCGGTGTTGGTAAAACGGCTGTTGTGGAAGGCCTTGCACAACGTATCGTGCGCGGAGATGTGCCGGATGGCTTGAAGAACAAGCAGGTGTTTGCTCTGGACATGGGCTCTCTGGTTGCCGGCGCCAAATATCGTGGCGAATTCGAGGAACGTCTGAAAGCAGTTCTGGAAGAAGTGAAGGACAGCGATGGACAGATCATTTTGTTCATTGATGAGCTGCACACCATCGTAGGCGCAGGCAAGACCGATGGCGCGATGGATGCCGGCAACCTTTTGAAGCCGATGCTGGCACGTGGCGAGCTGCACTGTATTGGTGCTACGACATTGGACGAGTACCGGATGTATATTGAGAAAGATGCGGCACTGGAGAGACGATTCCAGCCGGTTATGGTGGATGAGCCTACGGTTGAGGATACGATTTCCATTCTCCGTGGTCTGAAAGACCGTTATGAAGTGTTCCACGGTGTCAAGATTACCGATGGTGCGCTGGTTTCAGCGGCTACATTGGCAGATCGTTATATTACGGATCGTTTTCTTCCGGATAAGGCGATCGACCTTGTGGACGAGGCATGTGCGCTGATCAAGACAGAACTGGATTCTCTTCCGGTGGAATTGGATGAGGTGCAGCGACGTATTATGCAGATGGAGATTGAAGAGGCTGCATTGAAAAAAGAAACCGACCACCTCAGCCAGGAACGGCTGCAGGAACTGCAGAAAGAACTGGCAGAGCTGCGGGAAGAGTTTGCAGGACAAAAGGCGAAATGGGACAATGAAAAGGCTGTTGTTGAAAAGGTACACAATCTGAAGGCACAGATTGAGGATGTCAACAATCAGATCGAAGTGGCAAAACATAACTACAATCTGGAAAAGGCAGCAGAACTCCAGTATGGCCAGCTGCCACAGTTGACCGAACAGTTAAAGAAAGCAGAAGAGGCGGTTGGCAGTCAGGATTCGACCATGGTTCATGAGAGCGTCAGTGATGAAGAGATTGCCAAGATCATTTCACGCTGGACTGGAATTCCGGTGGCCAAGCTAACCGAATCCGAGCGAAACAAAACCCTGCATCTGGATGAAGAATTGCACAAACGTGTGATTGGACAGGATGAAGGCGTGACGAAAGTGACCGAGGCGATCATTCGTTCGCGTGCCGGAATTAAGGATCCAAGCAAACCGATCGGTTCGTTTTTGTTCTTGGGACCAACCGGAGTTGGTAAGACTGAACTTGCCAAGAGTCTGGCAGAATGTCTGTTTGACAATGAAGCGAACATGGTTCGTATTGACATGAGTGAATATATGGAGAAATACTCTGTGTCTCGTCTGATCGGAGCGCCTCCGGGATATGTAGGCTACGAGGAAGGCGGCCAGCTGACCGAGGCGGTACGAAGAAAACCATATTCCGTTGTGCTTTTTGACGAGATCGAGAAAGCACATCCGGACGTGTTTAATGTGCTTTTGCAGGTGCTCGATGATGGCCGCGTGACAGATTCACAGGGGCGGACGGTTGATTTTAAAAATACAATACTCATCATGACATCGAATCTTGGCGCTGAATTTTTGCTGGATGGCATTGATGAAAATGGCAACATCAACCCGGATTGTGAAAAAGCAGTGATGGATCGATTGAAAGGAAGTTTCCGTCCGGAATTTCTGAACCGTCTGGATGAGATCATTATGTTTAAACCATTATCCAAAGAGGATATTGGCGGCATCGTGGATCTGCTTGTGAAAGACATCAACCGAAGAATTGCGGACAAAGAGATTACGTTGCAGGTAAGCGATGAGGCCGTGGATTATATTGTGGATCACGCATATGATCCTGCGTATGGCGCGCGTCCTTTAAAACGATTCCTGCAGAAAAATGTAGAGACACTGCTGGCAAAGAAGATTCTGGCAGACGATGTTCATATGGGAGATGTCGTGACGCTGCAGGTCGGCGAGGAAGGACTGACTCTGCAGTAGGGCGGATGATTCACCTTTTCTTGTAAACAGAATATTATATTAGAAAAAGATGGTTCCTAAGAGCCATCTTTTTTTATAGCAAACGGCGGTAAACGTCGACTACAACAAACGAGAAAGGAAGTGAAACTATGGATCTGACGATACTGACAAATTATTTTGTGCTGGTGGTCGTGGGAATATGTCTTTGTGTGGGATATGTAGTTAAGAAAAGTCTGACGTTCATTCCCAACAAATATATTCCACTCATTATGTGTCTGCTTGGACTTGTGACGAATATTTTCATCAATTTTCCTCACATTTCCGGTGAGATCGTATTATCCGGCATGCTGTCCGGCCTGGCGTCAACAGGTCTTCACCAGGCATTTCGTAATTTACTGGAAGGGAGAAATGAAAAATGAAAATGTATAATGTACACGCAGGCCACAACCAGTCTGGCAGACTGGGAAGTGGTGCGGTAGGATATCTGGATGAGTCCAAGGAAGCAAGAAAGATAAAAAAATATGTGATCCGGCAATTGCGGAAAAAGGGAAACAAAGTATATGACTGCACCGTAAACAATGGAAAGAATCAGATGGATGTTTTGAAGCGGATCGTACAAAAGGCAAATAAGCATAAAGTGGATCTGGATATTTCGATTCATCTGAATTCGGGAAGAAATGACAAACGTGGTGATGGCAAAAACGGAGGATGCGAGATCCTTTGTACGGAAAATACCGGAATCAAGAAACGGGCGGCAGCCGGGATCCGGGACGAGATGAAAAAACTTGGTTTCACCGACTGGGGAACCAAGATCAACAATTCGTTATATGTGCTCAACAAAACAAAGTCAAAAGCAATTCTGATCGAAGTCTGCTTTGTGGATGACAAGGACGACTACAAATGCTATCAGAAAGTGGGTGCAAAAAAGATCGGAGAAGCCATTGCAAAAGGAATTATGAACGCGTAATGCGGTTGCGATGAAACAAAGAGGCGCGGCTGGGAAATCCCGGCCGCGCCTCTTTGTTTGCTAAATTATCGGTTGTTACAGCAATTTTTGTCAAAATCCGGATTGAATGCGTAAAAGTTTTTGGAATTTAAGCCATCCTGAACAATACGCAGTCCCTCGCCAAAACGCTGGAAATGGGTCAACTCGCGCTGGCGCAGGAAACGGATCGGATCGGCAACTTCGGAGTCTTTGATCAGACGAAGCAGATTGTCGTATGTGGTTCTGGCTTTCTGCTCGGCTGCCATATCTTCGGTAAGGTCGGTAATCGGATCACCGGTGCTTTGGAACTGGGTGGCACTGAAAGGAACTCCTCCTGCCGACTGTGGCCAGAGTCCTACGGTATGATCGACATAATACTCAGCAAATCCCTGTGCCTGAAGTTCATCCGCCGTAAGGTTTTTGGTAAGCTGGTGAACGATGGCACAGATCATTTCCATGTGATTTAATTCCTCGGTGCCGATGTCAGTTAAAATTCCGGCAACTTTCCGGTTCATATTGGAATACCGCTGTGACAGATAGCGCTGGGAAGCACCAAGCTCTCCATCCGGGCCACCGAATTGGCTGATGATCACTTTCGCCAGTTTGGCATTAGGGCGTGTAATATTTACTGGATACTCTAAAGTCCGCTCATAAGTCCACATTATTTACAACCTCCTTCCCATGGCCATGGATCCTGAACCCAGGTCCAACCCTGACAGGTGTTGATCCCAGAATAAGAAAGAGGGCCGTAATTTTTTTCGTACTCACGCGTGAGATCCTTTTTCTGCTGCTGATAGCGGTTGAAGTAATCCATGGCTTTTTCGTCACGTGGGTGTGTATCGAGAAATAAGCCAAGATCGATCAAGGCGAAAGATGCTTCCCGCACCTGTTGCAGCAATTTTGCCTGAGAAATTTTTTGCTGGCTCATTGACATGGACATCTCCTTTCCTGCGACATATTTCTTTGCATGCCGTAAGAATAGGAAGACATGCGCTGGTTATTTGAATTTGACTGCCGGCGATTGTTGTTCAATGACTGACACGCGGCTTGTGAGCCTATAAATGGGAAGATCAGGTCTTCAAAAATAGACCCTTGTTCCAATGCACATTTTGAATCCAGAACATTTTCAAAATGCTGCCACGGAACATAGGCCATGGCAATTGGTTTGTTTTGCAGATTCATAGTAACTCCTTATGGGATTGATTACTTCATAGTATGTCAAAAAATGTCGAAATGTTCCCAGTATAATTTTTTGAAATTTTTTTTCAAAAAGCTGTTGACAAAAATTATTGATAAGTGTATTATAACAATAACAGTAATGATTATCATTATTGAAAAAAGGAGAGGATATGGCGTCACAAAAGTTCAGTAGACAACGACAGGGTATTATGAATTACCTGAAGAGTACAACCTCTCATCCGACGGCAGAACATGTCTATATGAAGATCCGGGAGGAGTTCCCGAAGATCAGTCTGGGAACCGTGTACCGGAATCTGAATTTGCTGGCCGATCAGGGAGAGATACTCCGGCTTCGGTGTGGGGATGGCGTAGATCATTTTGACGCCTGCACAAAGCCGCACAATCATTTTATTTGCAGATCCTGTGGAAGTGTTTTGGATCTTCCGATGGATTCGATCGATGACATCGATCAGATGGCAGCAGCCAATTTTAAAGGCAGGATTTACGGCCATGAAGTATATTTTTATGGCATTTGCCCATCCTGTATGGATAAGTAATCACTCAGGTAAGCCTGAAATAATAAAATTTAAAAGGAGAAATGAAGATGAAAAAATTTGTATGTTCCGTATGTGGTTATGTTTATGAAGGAGAAGCAGCACCGGAGTTTTGCCCGGTATGTAAAGCACCAGCAGAAAAGTTCACCGAGCAGAGCGGTGACAGAGAGTGGGCAGCAGAGCATGTAGTAGGTGTTGCCAAAGGCGTTAGCGAGGATATTGTAGCAGATCTTCGTGCAAACTTTGAAGGTGAGTGCTCTGAAGTTGGTATGTATCTTGCGATGGCAAGAGTGGCTCATCGTGAAGGATATCCGGAAGTAGGACTTTACTATGAAAAAGCAGCATGGGAAGAAGCAGAGCACGCAGCAAAATTTGCAGAACTGTTAGGCGAAGTTGTAACCGATTCTACCAAGAAAAATCTGCAGATGCGTGTCGATGCTGAGAATGGCGCGACCGCTGGAAAAGTAGATCTTGCCAAACGTGCAAAAGCTGCAAACCTGGATGCGATCCATGATACTGTTCATGAGATGGCTCGCGATGAGGCTAGACACGGAAAAGCATTCGAGGGACTGCTTAAGAGATACTTCGGATAATCGAAAAGCCGAGTCAATAAGGATATTTAGAGGATGAATCAGAAATGGTTTGTCCTCTTTTTTGTTTATCCATAGCCTTTCTTTTAAATCTGGGTGCGAAAAATGCAGGATATTTGCATGTCCATTGTGTGTGTGATAAACTATTATTGTGTTGTTCATTTGGATATAACAATAATAATAGCTGGAGGAATCTGGTATGAAGAAATTATTTGGTAAAGTGGTTGCACTTGCGTTTATTGTCATGTGTGTGGCATCTATGTTTTCGGTGCCTGCCACGGCCGCGTCCAAGACAACATTGAAAAAAACATTGACCGGGAAAAAGTGGTCAAACAAGGTTCAGGATCCTGTGATGGAATACAGCACCAAGTACACATTTACGTTTAAAAAGAATGGGACAGTTGTTTTAAAAGGCTGGCGTAATAAAGATTGCGGGACATATAAGATCACAGGTAAAAAGACAGCAAAACTTACATTTAAAAAATTGTATGTAGACGCTCCGGGTGAGGGATGGAGCCGTTTGGATGGTGGAAGTTATACCGCCACGATCAAACTGGACAAGAAGAACCGCATCAAAGTTAAGTTCAAAAATGCAACGGAAACGAATGCGGTTGATGGATATTATTATAGTAGGAGATAGAGCATGAAAATCGTATTTTTAGACGCCAAGACAATCGGCGATGATATTGACCTGACGTCATATGAAGAGTTGGGAGAGGTGATAAAGTATACTTTTTCTACTCCGGATCAGATCCCGGATCGTGTGACGGATGCGGATGTTTTAGTGATCAATAAAGCACCGATGAATGAAAAAACGCTGGAAAGCGCCAGACAATTAAAACTGATCTGTGTTACGGCGACGGGGACGAATAATCTGGACAAAGATTATCTGGAGCGCCGGGGGATCGCATGGCGCAATGTAGCAGATTACTCGACGAATTCGGTAGCACAGCACACATTTGCCATGTTGTTTTACCTTCTGGAAAAACTTCGTTATTATGATGACTATGTAAAAGAAGACCGTTACACCAACGACAGCATGTTTACCCATTTTGAGAAGCGCTTTTATGAATTGCAGGGAAAAACGTGGGGGATCATCGGTCTGGGAAACATTGGGCGGAGAGTGGCGCAGATCGCAGAGACATTTGGCGCGCGGGTGATCTACTACTCAGCTTCACACAGTAAGCCACAGCCGGGATACTGTCAGGTGGATCTTGACACGCTGCTGAGTCAGTCGGATATTATCTCGGTACACGCACCGCTGAATTCGTACACAGAAAATCTGATCGATGAGTCCTGTTTTGAAAAAATGAAATCACAGTGCATTTTCCTGAATTTAGGACGTGGACCGATCGTGGTGGAAGAGGATCTGGTAAAAGCACTGGAAAAGGGACAGATCCAGGCGGCAGGGCTGGATGTTCTGCGGGAAGAACCGATGTCGGAAAACAGTCCGTTCCGAGGCTTTAAAGACAGCGAAAAACTGCTGATCACACCGCACATTGGCTGGGCCAGTGTTGAGGCGAGAACGAAACTGATGGATATCATTTATCACCAGATTTTGGATTTTATGAAAAGTAAATAATAAAATAAAAAATACATAAAACATCTGGCAATGTTTACTTGAAGAAATGCAGTATTTGTGGTATACTGT
>CAKREC010000023.1 GCA_934316925.1 uncultured Eubacterium sp. | reverse complement strand
GTATATACAATTGATTTCTTTGTGCCGCCAGTAACATCTTTAGGTTTTTCTGTTGAAGTATTAGACGCCGTCAATTTTACATTACTTACCTGCTCGTCAACATATTTCAAGTTCAAATAGCAGCTATCTACAGTAAATGCCATGTACAAAGGATTTGGAGCAGAACCATCTGCATTTGCACAGTTCAAAGAAGCAGTCCAGTCAATCTTCTTAGACTTATCTGCCTGTGAAACGATAGTAGCTTCCAATTTCACTTCGCTACCGGAACGAATTACGTTCATTGTTACATCAGAATCTTTAATAATACTCAACCATTCTGCCCAAGACTCAGTAGAACCAGCAGCAGGATCTGTAATAGAGTTTGTGTACGTGATTGCTTTACCACTTAAAGATGTATTTGCTACCGTCTTATTTTCTGCATTCACAATCCATGCATAGTTATCAGCGCGAACTACTGCATATTCTGTATATGTTGCTGGACGAGTTTTGGTATTGTAATCTGTACCATTAGCAAAAGCTAAAACAAAGTTTTGGTAATTCTGTTTACCAGTACCATGGTTTTCAAATACAAATGTGTATTTCTTATTGTCTTCAATCTTGAATGGTTCAAATTCTGTCCAGAATGCAGAAGAAAGATCTGTTTTACCAAGAGTTTTATTAATCTCAGTACGTTTTACATCTTTGCCTGCTTCTTCTCTCTTCTCAGCTGTATATGTGAACTGAGTGGTATATGTTTTTGTAACATATCCTTCTTTCGAAACAACCAATGTAGCTGTGTAAGTTTTTCCATCTGTCAAAGAAGCAAACTTAGCTGCATTGTTAGCATCTAAAGCAATTTCTTTTCCATCGGAATCTTTTACTGTCAACTTAGCATCTGCATCTTCATAGAGTTTGCTGTAAGTCAAAGTGTATGCATCTGCAGATTTGGATGCCTTGAAATCTTTTGCCAATTCATAATCATAGAGCAAGCCATCATCTGTTACTGCAACAGAAATGTCACCTTTCACAACTGCATCTTCGTAAGTGTTTTTCTTTGCTGTGATCGCATACTCATATGTTCCTGATGTTTTTGGTGTGTATGCATATTTACCTTCTGCATTTGCAGGAACCTCTGTAGCTTCAATTCCAGCACCAGACACAACAGCATCTACAGAATCTGGAACAATAGTTTCATCTCCCAAGTCATAGGAAAATTCAATATTCTTGCCAGCTATTGTAGCTTTACCATTTTTAATCAAGCTCTTAGCCAAAGTGAATTTTTTTACAGTAAATGAAGAACCATCACTCGCGAAGAATACTCTTACTTTTTGATTCATCGTATATGTATATTCATATTCCTCACTATACTTCTTTCCATCTGCTGCTGTGACTACGCTAGTCATATTAACCGTATTGCCTGCTCTTCTAATCGTGATCTGAACATCTGCGTCTTTATAAATAGCAGGATATCCCGTCCAAGCAGCGCCGTCAGCACCACTTGTGTCACCACTTTCATAAGCAGAAATACCATTTGCCTCATCCGCAGTGAACCAATCTTTTACAACTTTTACATTGTCATATGCATGGCCCCAACCAAACTGATCCTGGCGAAGTACAACATATTCATCATAGCCGTCACCACCACGAGCAGCATCAGTTGCAAACACTGTTGCAACATTATTCCAGTTTAATGTTCCAACTTCATTCATATGAATATCAAAAGTTGCTCTAAAATCTCCATCAAACTGATAATACTTACTAAAATGAGTCCACCAAGCACCAGTTGCAACTTCATCCGCCACGTCCGTAGTATCTGTAACCACATCCGTCTCGGTTGCAGCTTCTTCAGCATTAGCTTTTGTGGAATTTGTAGCAATTGGTGTAGAGAATACCATAGCAGCTGCAAGAACTAAAGCTAAGCCTTTTTTGAAACTTTTAATCATGTTTCAATTCCTCCTTTTAAAGATATAATTCCCAATATGCCCCTCTTACACATAGGAAATGCCATCCCGGCCAAGGCACATTAGCCAAGATATGGCAACATTACCTAAATGCGCACAAACATATTTGCTTATATTATACATTTTGAACAACAAAAAGTCAATAGAATATAAATTTTTTGAAAATTCTGATAAT
Source organism: uncultured Eubacterium sp. (assembly GCA_934316925.1). Classification (GTDB taxonomy): domain Bacteria; phylum Bacillota; class Clostridia; order Lachnospirales; family Lachnospiraceae; genus Eubacterium_F. The sequence continues at coordinate 31,694 of CAKREC010000023.1, read as the reverse complement.
TTCTTTTAACATCCAAAAAATAGCTTGTAAATACGAAATAAAATAAGGGCCGTCCCATAAGGACGACCCTTGAATCATCATCAATTTAAATCAATAATCTTCAACGATTATTTTACAGATTTGTAAAGAGCTTTAACCTGTTTAGCAGTAAGAGCTTTGTTGAATAACTTAACATCATCAAAGTAACCTTTGAATGGAGTATCCCAAGCATTGATTCCTAAGAAGAATTTGTTGCTGTTGCTCATAGTTCCTTTAGCAACAGTACCGTTACCATAAAGTTTACCGTTTACATAAGTCCAAGCATGATATGATTTAACATATCCTTCTTCACCAGCTGTACCATATTCACATGTGTCTTTTGTATCAACAACAACTGTGATATGTACCCATTTGTTAGGTTTAACAGCTACATCGCCAACCCATGTTCCTTCTTCATCCTGGTATGCATACCAAGGGAACTGGCCGTTTGCTGCGTTGTGGGACCATACTACTGGACAGTTACCACCATCTAACCAAGAAGCAGCTGTAATAGAGAGCCATTTTGTCTTCTTAGGGTTTACAATGTTGTTTCCTGTAAAGAAGATAGCCATGAAGTCAGATACTTTGTTTGCAGATTTAACCCAGAAAGATACAGTCCAGGATTTAGATCCTAACTTAACACCTTTGAGCTCTGCACCGTAAGAAGAAGTTCTGTCAAGGTAAAGAGCTTTGCCATGTTTACCTTTAACATATTTCAACTTAACTTTTTTAGCATTCTTAGCTTCTGGAAGAGTACCAGTCTCTGTGTTGGATGTTGTGTAGTTAGCTGTATCTTTTTTACGAGCTACTGCAACAACCTTTTTGCTCTTCTTGTTCATGTTGAATGTGTACTTAGCTTTTGGTGCCTTTGCTGCATCTGCTGATGGAGCTACTGCCAATGCGCTGAAAGCTACTGCTGCAGCCAAAGCTCCACACATAAATCTTTTCATCATTTTAAAATTCCTCCTTTTATGATTTCATTGATGATTTGTAAGGTCATTTTAGCACCTGGTATATGTTTTGTCAATACTGTCAAATAAAAATGTTTTCATACAATTTCTTTTGTAAATATTTAACATATTTTTGCTCTTTTTGTGCCACAAATGCCTGTTTTAAATGGTTTTCCAATTTCTAAAGAGCCCCTTAATTTCATTAAGAAGAATTACTTAATTTTCACTGCTTTTGTCTTGTATTTGGAGTAGACTTTTTTGCCATTTACTTTTGTGTAAGAACGCACATGGAAATAGTATGTCTTACCCTTTTTAAATTCTTTTTCTTCGTCGGTATAAGAAGTCTTCAATTTTTTCGTCGTAGTGAGCGCTGTGTGTTTTTTCTTTGTTTTACCATAAGTAATCTCATATCCAACGGCACCACTGGCTTTCTTCCACGAAATATTGAATTTGGTCGATTTCTTTTTGACCTTAACTTTTACTGTAACTTTTTTTACTTTTGCCGGCTTTTTGATCACTTCGACCGGTACTGTCGTCGTTTTTGTGACAGAACCTTCTTTATAAGTAACTTTCAAAGTCTTTTTGCCGGCTTTTTTCAGCTTCAGCTTCTTCACATTCGTTGTGAAGTTCGTAACTTTTTTGGATGTACCATTGGCATATGCGGCATAAACCGTAATGCTTTTCTTGGTCAGTTTTTTGCCTGCAAGGATCTGATTCTTCTTCATAACGGCAGAAACCGAACGAAGGGACGCATCACTTGCATCGGTTCCGGTATAGAAAGTAGCTGCAACTGCATCACTTCCCTTGGTCAGTGCAAGTGTACCATTGACAATCGTGAGATAATATCCCGGCTGGGATACGCTTTCAAAAGAAACGCCTTTGCTGTCAGCCAGACCCTCGATCGAGATAAATGTCTGTTTGGCAGCCATTGCCGAAGTACCCTCGGTATCCTGTGCCAGTGTCACGGTTTTATCCGCATTCGCCGTAAGATACAGACCTGCTTTGTTTTCAGACTGAATGGATACATAAGCGCCCTTATTCTTGTCCGCTTTACCAGCCACGAATACCCACTGACGATCGGTTGTAGTCTTACCTCTTCCCGCACCGACTTTTATTTTCTTATAAGGATATTTTGCATCCGAAACACTATTGGTAAAGTTTTCATGTCCTAACAGCTGGCCGGAGTTTGTATAAAGTACAGATTTTGTGCCGGCAAGACCTGCTGCTGTTTCTTCCATCTTCTGGATCGAGCCGTCCGCATTGAACTTCAATTCCGTCACGCATGCTACACGGCGATATCCATTTCCTTTTGGAAGAGAACCATTATGATATACAAAATAGGTTTTACCCTTGAAATCAAACACAGCCATATGGTTTGTATTGGATGTCGCTGTCGGCTCCATGATAATGCCGCCCTGCGTCCATGTTCCATTCATCAGATCATCGGTTGTTGCATATGCCATCTTCTCTCTCCAGCCAGAAGCATAGAAGAGGTAATATTTACCGGTGTAGTTGCCATTGGCATCCTGTCTGCGATACAACCATGGTGCCTCCGTATATGCGCCAAGACCTGATGTCTTATCAATAATATCTGCAGTCTTTGTGCTGGTTCCGCTCGTGATCTTGCCATCCCCATTCTGATCCTTTACGGAAATCATATCTTCATTCAGCTCACAAATGTAATATTTACCATTGCCCCACGCAAGGTAACGATGTTCTACACCATTAGAATCCGTTTCAATCCATGCGGTTGGGTCAATATCATTCCAGTTGCTGCTCTGTGGTTCTGTCACCGTGCCGGCAACGATTGGCTTGCCGATATCCTGAAACTGACCGGTCGGACTGTCTGACACTGCTACACCGATCGACTGCTTGCCGGCATTGGTCTTGTCCCATGTGCAATAGTACAAATAGTACTTGCCATTGTGCTTCATCACCTGGCTTGCCCATGCGGAAGTAGAATTGTTTGCCCATCTGATCGTGCTGGCTTTCATAACGGATCCCTCTGCTTTCCAATTGACCATGTCTTTGGAAGAATAGCACAAATATTCCGGCATATTGTAAATTGCCTTATTGACTTCCGCATCGGTAGACGCATCATGACCTACATACAGATAAACGGTATCCCCATCTACCAGAACCGAAGGATCTCCTCCATATACCATATTTCCACTGGCATCAAACCCGGCAATCGGATTGGATGCGCTTTTGGCAAGTTCAATTTCCTTGCCTTTGGTTGCTGCCTGCGTATCTGTTGTCACTCCCACAAATCCTGTCGGCAGTACCATCGCTGCTGTCAAAACAGCGGCTACAAATCTTTTTTTCCACATAAGACCTGTCTCCTTTCCTATACTGTCTACATTGTAGCACCAAAGCCAACTGGCGTCCATACCGGTATTTTGACCTTTTCTGCTATTTTATTTTCTTAAAGTTTAACATGTTATTTTACTTGGAACGTCGAGGCTTTCTTGTCGCTGCCATCGGTCAGACAAAGCTTCCCTTCTACAACTGTAAGATAGGTTCCCTTCTGGGATACACTCTCCAGCGAAACACCGTCACTGCCATCCAGTGCCTTAACCGAATAGAACGTCTGGCTTTTTGCCGTATCGTCGGATCCATCGTCATCCTGTGCAAGTGTGACGGTTTTGTCTTTATTTGCTGTCCAGTAAAGTCCCGGTTTATTCTCAGACTGAATGGATACATAGGCATTCTTAGATGGTTCTGCTTTTCCTGCTGTAAGAACCCATTTGGCATCCAGATCATCTTTACCCACACCGGTTCCGAGTTCTACATCTTTATATGGATATTGGTCATCCGCTGAAGAATTGATATACGTTTCATGAGAAATTTTCTCTCCGGAAGAAGTTTCAATATAAGATGTTGTTCCAGCAAGACCTGCTGCAGTCTCCGGTATCGACTGGATCGTTCCATCCTCATTCCATTTGACCTCTGTGACACAGGCGGAACGACGATAGCCGTTTCCAGATGGCAAGGAGCCATTGTGATACACAAAATATGTTTTTCCCTTGAAATCAAATACTGCCATATGGTTGGTATTGGACGTTGCTGTTGGCGGCATGATGACGCCATGGCTCTTCCACATACCACTCATCAGCTCTGTGGTTGTCGCATATCCCATCTTTTCACGCCAGCCGGTCGCATAAAAGAGATAATAGTCTCCATAGTACTCGCCCTTCTCATTCTGGCGTCGGTACAGCCACGGAGCCTCAGTGTAGGAACCAAGTCCGACCTGTTTGTTGACAATATCACTGTTTTTCACACTATTTCCGCAAGTAATCTTGCCATCCCCATTCAAATCCTTTACCGAGGTCATATCTTCATTTAGTTCACATATGTAAAATTTGCTGTTGCCCCAGGCAAGATAGCGATGCTCTTCGCCATTTTCATCGGTTTCGATCCAGGCAGTCGGATCAATGTCATCCCAGTTGCTGCTCTGTGGTTCTGTTACCGTTCCCTGTACCAATGGTCTTCCGGAATCCACGAATTGTCCGGTCGGACTATCCGATACCGCCACACCAATCGACTGCTTACCAGAAGCGGTACGATCCCAGGTACAATAATACAGGTAATATTTTCCTTTATATTTCATGACCTGACTCGCCCACGCGGAAGTAGAGCCTGTCGCCCAGGAAATATGGCTGGTATCTGCCGTCATGACAGAACCTTCGGATTTCCAGTTGACCATATCTTTGGTTGAATAGCAAAGATATTCACGGATTATGTAAACCTTATTTTTAGCATTTGCGTCAGTCGAAGTGTCGTGTCCGGTATACAGATATACGGTGTCACCATCGACCAATACGGAAGGATCTCCTCCGTATACGAAATCTCCTGTTGTACTGTTTCCTACAATCGGATTGGTACTGATACTTTTGGGCAAAGAAATTTCTCCATCCTGCAGATTGTTTGGTGTTGGTTCCACTTGCACTACAGGAGTAGCATCTTCATCTGCCTGTTTTGATTTGGAGCCACAACCGGTCAGTCCCATTGCTGCGGCCAAGGTCAATGCCAGAATTTTTTTCCCCAGTTTCTTCCTATTATAATATTCTCGTTTCATCCTTCTCCTCCATTCGCTTTTTGCATATGTATTTTGTGTCAATGCGGGACACATTTTGTCGTATTTTTGACACATATTAGCCTTTCTCATGAATTATAATAAATCAGAAACTATAATTCAATAAAAACTATACAATATTTAGGAGGCTTCACAATGAAACGAGCATTTAAGCAGCTTGCTTGTTGTGCTGTTGCACTTGCACTTACGGTAACGTCTGTGCTTGGACCAGCCGACACTCATACTGTTTCTAAGGCAGCTTTGCCTACACGTGTTTCTGTTCACGATCCTTCCATCGCTGTTTCCAAAGAGGGACGCTATTATCTATTTGGTTCCCATATTGATGCAGCATGGTCGGACAACCTGATTGACTGGAAATCCTTTACCAATGGATATGCCACAACCAACAACCAGATTTTTGGAAATCTGGCTGAAAATCTGAAAAAATCGTTTGCCTGGGCTGGGCAGAACGATGTAGACTCCAAGGGTGGCTTCAGCGTATGGGCTCCTGATGTATTCTGGAATCCTGACTATGTCAATGCGGACGGTACAACGGGTGCTTACATGATGTACTTCTGTACAACATCAACAGCAGTCCGTTCCGTTATTTCTTTCGCTACAAGCCCTACGATTGAGGGACTTAGCAGCAGCAATGCCAATGGCTATACCTTTGGTGATACCATTTTGTATTCTGGCTTCACAAAGGAAGATGCCTACGATGCCGGTAGCAAGATCAACAAAAAGTATACCAATACCAACATTGATGAACTGATCGCCGATGGCACTCTGGATGGTTTGAATGATGACTGGTTCAAAGGCAATACCGGTTACAACAATTCTTACGCACCAAACGCAATCGACCCTACGGTATTCTACGACAAAGACAACAACCTGTGGATGACTTACGGCTCCTGGTCTGGCGGTATCTATGTTTTGCAGATCAACAAGCAGACCGGTAAACCAATCTATCCTGGTAAATCCAGCAAGACCGATGATACCCGTATCGTTGATTCTTACTTTGGAACCCGTATCGCCGGCGGTTATGCCAAATCTGGTGAGGGTCCTTACATTCTCTACGATAAAGAGAGCGACTACTACTATTTGTATGTAACTTACGAAGGCCTTGTTAAAAATGGTGGCTACAATATGCGACTCTTCCGCTCAAAAAGTCCGGACGGTCCATATGTAGATGCAGCCGGAAATAATGCTGCTTTGAAAGGCGCTGTTGCTCATAACAATATTGGTATCAAAGTTATGGGTAACTACACACTATCATCCGTTGCTAACCCATACATGGCACCAGGACACAACAGTGCATTGATCGACGACAAATCCGGTCAGCGCTATCTGTTCTACCACACACGTTTCCAAGATGGCGAGTTGCACCGCGTACGTGTTCATCAGCAGTTTTTGAACGAAGAAGGCTGGCCTGTTACCGCTGTTTACGAAAACAAGAATGACACGATTTCTTCCACCGGATACAGCAATGATGAAATTGTTGGTGAGTATGAATTTATCAATCACGGAACCAATCCGGATGGATCCAATGTAAAGAGTCCATCCACGATCGTATTGAACAGCAATGGCAAGATCACCGGTGATGTTACCGGAACCTGGACAAAGACCGATGGTACTTATTACATGAGTGCTACGATCGGTGGCGTGAAGTATAGCGGTGTTTTCTTTAAACAGTCCAATGAAAGCACTTACAACACAAAGACGATGACATTTACCGCGATCGGAACAAACAACTGTACGATCTGGGGTGCTAAAAAATCTCCATCGATGAAGGTTGCCAAAACTACCTTGTACTACGGTGGAAACACTGGAAAGACAACAACTGCAAAAGTAAGTGGCGTAAGTGGAACTTCTGCTACGATCAAGTACAAATCTTCAAAACCTTCGGTTGCTACGATCAACAGCAAAGGTAAGATCACTGCCAAGAAAAAAGGTACAACAACGATTTCGGCAGTAGTGACTGTAGGTGGTACTTCCCGTACCTTTACTAAAAAAGTAAAAGTGAAGAAAGCTTACATTAAGATCACAAAGAAAAAATCCAGCATTAAAGCTAAGAAATCCTACAAGTTCAAGGCAAAGGGCTATGGTATCAAAACCAGCTCGATCCGCTGGAAGAGCAATAAGAAGAACGTGATCACGATCAAATCCAAAACCGGAAAAGCTACTGCTAAGAAAAAAGGCAGTGCAAAGATTACCGCTTCTTACAAGAAGATCAAGGTATCCACAAAAGTAAAAGTAAAATAAGTAATTAGCAACATTTTATAGGCAAAAAACCAGGAGTGATAAGCAGTTATCTGCTCGATCGCTCCTGGTTTTTGTTTTGCTGTCAGAAGATAGATTCTTCTGTTTTTACCATTTTTTATACGGACAATGCCCTACTTTTGCAGCTGCCCTCAATTCGACATAACAGCCACAAGCACCACATGTGCCGGCATTTAAAAGGTCACAGCTCTTGCAGACGGCAAGCCGCTCTTCATAGGCATCATCCGACACCTGATCCTTCCCGGCAATCGCAGCTTTATATTTTTCAATATACTTTACATCTGCTTCTGCCATTTCCCGCATCAGGCATTTTTTACAAATATTCTTCATGATACTATTTCTTTACGCGAATCTCTACCACACAGTTTTTCGGAAGCTGAACCGTAAGACCAGTATCAGTCATCTTGTAATCCGTGAAATCTTTTTCAACAACCGCTTCCGGATCTTCAAAAGTGTTCATCGCATGCATATCCTCATGACCGACGATCTTAGCTTCTACTACCTGATAGCCACGTTCTGCCAGCTGAATATCCAATGACTCTTCATCTTCCATGGAAAGGTTGTTCACCGTGATGGTGATGATTCCATCTTTATCCGCAGATACAGACTCAGTTACTTTTGGAACTTTCCAACCATCAACACCGATCTCTTCTACACCGGAGATATTGCTTTCCAGCAATTTTGCACCCTGATGATGACGATACATGTGCATAACATGATATGTCGGTGTCTTGATCATCTGCTCTCCCTCGGTAAGAAGTACTGCCTGCAGTACATTGACCATCTGTGCCAGGGCAGCGATCTTTACTCGATCACTGTGCTTGTTGAAAATATTCAACGTAATACCGGCGATCAGTGCATCACGAACGGTATTCTGCTGATACAAAAATCCCGGATTGGTACCCGGCTCACAAGTGTACCAGGAACCCCATTCATCGACGCACATTCCAATCTTCTTTTCCGGATCATACTGATCCATGATCGCACTGTGTCTGGAAATCAGGGTATCCATATGTAGCGCCTTGTTCAAGGTCTTATACCATACATCTTTGTCAAAGTCGGTGGCGCTTCCTTTGATCTCCCATCCTTCTGGATGAACATAGTAGTGCAATGATAAATAATCCATAAATCCGTGCAATTCTTCCGGGCAATGGTCAAATGCGGTCTTCAACACACCTTCTGTCCAATGATAGTCATCTATATTGGCGCCACAGCATACTTTTTTGATTGGCTTGTCCTGATTGTAATTCCGCACATAGGTCTGGTATCTGCGATATTCATTGGCATAATGTTCTGGAGTCATATTGCCGCCGCATCCCCAGTTTTCATTTCCTACCCCAAAGAAATCTACCGTCCATGGTTCTTCATGTCCATTCTCTTTTCTCATATCAGCCATTGGAGATACGCCTTTGAATGTCATGTATTCAACCCATTCACTCATCTCCTGAACGGTACCACTGCCAAGATTTCCATTTACATATGTCTTGCAGCCGATCTGACGGCACAATTCCATAAACTCATGGGTACCAAAGCTGTTGTCTTCTACAACACCGCCCCAATGTGTATTGATCATTTTCTTACGGGTTTCTTTCGGTCCAATACCATCACGCCAATGATACTCATCCGCAAAGCAGCCTCCCGGCCAGCGAAGCATCGGAACCTTAAGTTCCTTTAACGCTTCTACTACATCCGTACGCATACCGTTTACATTGGGAATATCAGAATTTTCTCCAACGAAAATTCCTTCATAAATACATCGTCCGAGATGCTCCGAAAAGTGTCCATACACTTCCGGTTCTATCGTAGATTTCTGATTCAGTTCATTAATCATTAATTTTGCCACAAAAATACCCTCCTGTATCTTGCATTATATAAAGTCAGAACTAGTTGTCATAAGAGAAAACCGGGCGGTCATTCTCATCCCAGCGTACCGGCATAAGCATCGCATGACGATTTGGATTGTATAATGGATCTCCTTCAATCTCTGCTTCTTTTCTTGCATGATATACCATGATGTCATTGCCATCTTCGTCTACGGTAAAGGAGTTGTGTCCCGGACCATAAATCTCAAGTTCTCTGTTCGTCTGAAGTACCGGATATCTCTCTTTCTTCCAGGATAACGGATCCAAAAGATCTGAATCTTCATCAGCGGTAAGCATACCCATGCAATAGTTAATACCTGTATCACTTGCTGAATATGTCATAAAGATCTTGCCATTTCTCTTGATGATAGCCGGACCTTCATTTACCCAGAAACCATGACGTTCCCAATCATAATCCGGTGTTGTCAAAAGGACCTGTACTGTCTTTAACTTGTAGCCACATTCCATCTCTGCAATATAAAGGTTGGAAATCTGTGGTCCTACGCTGACTTTTTCAGCCCAGATGTAATACCACTTACCTTTGTTTTCAAATACAGTAGCATCCAGTGAAAATGCTTCAAATGAAAAGATATCATCATCGGCTCTCTGCATCTTTCCTTTTTCTTCCCAAGGATCATTGAATGGATCCTGTCCCTGGCACTCCAATACATATGGACGGATATTGAAAATATCGTTTTCTTCTCCGCCTGCATAGTATACATACCATTTACCGAAAAGATAATGAATCTCTGGAGCCCAGATATTTGCACTCATGATACCGGTATCATGTTTCTTCCAGATCATCTTCTCCTCTGCATCGGCAAGCTCTGCAATCGTCTTTGCTCTTCTTAAAATAATTCCATCATATGCTGGAATCGAAGCGGTAAAATAATACCAACCATCATGAAAATATACGTATGGATCTGCACGCTGTAAAATCCATGGCTCATTAAATTTTAATTCATTTTTTTTTGACATAATAACTCTCCTTTTTGTCCATTTTTCGTTAATTATATTATAACGGCTGCAAAGAAAAAGGGCAAGGTAATTATATACCTTGCCCTTTAAAATTATTTCCAATTTTGATTATTCGTTGTCTGCGATCATCTGCTCATAGAGCTTAGTCTCTTCATCTGTCAATACATTGTATCCGGCAGCACCGAAGTAGTTGATCATAGCAGTTGCGTGATACCAGTTTGCTTTCTTTGTAGCTTCATCTACGTAGTCAGCAGCCTTTGCTGTACCACCGTCAACTTTGTCATGGATACCGATACTGTTGAAGTATTCGTTACAGTAGTTCCAATAACCTGCGATGTTGGTCCATCCATATGGGATAGGTTTCAAGCAGCTCTTGAAGTACTCCTGCCAATAACCTTTGTGAGTATCATCCATGCCTTTGCAGTACATATCAATATACTGATTCCAAACTTCCTCATTGGTTGTGATAGGAGCTGGCATAACATCGTTCTTCAATGGCAATCCATCAGCATTTACCTGAGTCTCATCATTGTAAAGCTGGATTCTTGTCTTCCATCCATCAACACCAAAGCTCATGAACTTCAACAATTCGTAAGCTTCACGTGGATGCTGGCAAGATGTTGTCAAACCACCAAAGTCGATCGTTGCGATTGTGTGGTGATCTGCAGATGCATCTTCTTTGGATACAGCAGGTACTACATAAGGTACTACATCTAAGTCATACTCTTTCTTGTAGTTCTCTGTGTTCCATGTGCCCTGGAATGTCCAGAATGCTTCTGTAAACAATGCTACATGTCCGGAAGCTCCGCACCAAGCATCGAAGTCACCCATCCAGTTTTCCATCTCGATAGTAGACTGTGTAGGAGCAATATATCCGCCCTGTTTCAACTCAGCGAACTGCTGCTCACCAACAGCCCATGCTTTCAGGTTGAACTGAGTTCCGTCGAAACCAAACTCACCTTTAACGTCCTGAGAAGAAGCGATTCCATAGTAAGAATCAAGACGGTTGTAGTAACCACATCCGTAATAAGACAATCCATCAGAAGAATCTTTTACAGTTGCTTTCTTGATCAAGCTGATCATGTCATCCCAAGTCCAGTCTCTGCTTGGAGCTTTGATGTTCAATTTCTCTAAGTCTTTCAGATCGATGTACATAACACCTGGGAAGAACTTAACAGGTACTGAGAATCTGTGCTGTGTACCAAACTTACCAATACCACAATCATTGATCGTAGAAGCAAGTTCCTTTGTCTCTGGGTCAGAATCATACAAGTTTGTAATATCTGCCAACAAAGAGTTTGTCAAAGCGAAGTCAGCGTCTGAGTACATGATAACATCTGGTGTATCCTGGCTGTTTACCAAAGATAACAGAGTATCGTTGTAAGTAGAAACGTTCTCATATACTGCGTTTACTTTGATGTTTGGATAAAGATCCATAAAACGCTGTGCTAAGTAGTCTACAGTTTCTTTCTGATCAAAATGGAAATAAGTCAACTCGATATCATCGGTTGTCAAATCTTTTGCTTTGTTGTAAGTAATTCCGTTGAGTTCGACTTGCTCAGTCTCTCCGGAAACTTTCATGGATCCTGCATCTGGTACAGAAGCAGATCCGCCACCTTTACATCCAGTAAGACCAAAAATCATAGTCATGGATAAGGCCAAAGCTAACAATTTTCTTTTCATGGTTTTCCTCCTTTAATGGTAATCCATTTATTCTTGTACTGCATATTATATCATATGTATTATATTTTTGCTAGTTTTTTATGCAATTTTACTAACTTTTTTTATGATTATTTCTGTTATCATATGATTTTTTCTGTCAAATGCCTTTTGGCATAAAAAAGCACCCGGAAACATATCATTTCCGAGTGTTTTTTTAATTCAATGTAAATTCATTGTACAAATTGCATAATGATTATTCACCGGTAATACCAGTACGGTCAATACTTTCAACAAAGTATCTCTGCAATACGAAATACATCAGCATCAATGGCAATACGCTCAACATTGTACCTGCCATGTTGATGGATTCGTTGATGCTCGTCGCACCGGAAGCTGCAGTCTGCGCATAAGCAGAATAGTTGGATGCAAAGTTCTTCAACTGAATAACCAATGTTGTCCATCCAGAATGAACTTTTACACCGTAAACGTACATCTGTGTCAGATAAGACTCGTTCCAATACCATACAAAGGAGAACAATGCTACGGTAATGAACGCTGGTACTGCAGATGGCAGTGAGATACGGAAAAATGATTTGAAGTATCCCGCACCATCAATCTGTGCTGCCTCGATCAATACTTTTGGTACCTGACGGAAGAACTGCCAGAAGATCAAAATAAAGATCGGAGCATTTAATCCCTGTGCCAACAAGGCTGGAATGACGAATGACCACAGTGTACCAATAACACCAAGCTGGTTGTAAAGTACATATGTAGAAATCATCGTAGCCTGTGTAGGAAGGATAAAGGTAAATAAGATCAATCCTAATGCCAATTTCTTTAATGGAAATTCAAAACGTGCCAGTCCGTATCCTACAACGGAACAGGAAACCAGATTACAGATCGTAGGCACACCGGCAATGATAATACTCTTGCCAAGAGCCGGCCAAAAATCCATACTCTTTGCAGCCTGCGCATAGTTGGATAATGTCAAACGACTTGGAATCCAGTTGATCGAGGAATCCAGCAAGTCGTCCAGTGACATGAAACTGGTACTCAACATGTGAAGGATTGGATTCAGGTAAATGAATCCAATACAGATCAACAGGGCGTAAATACAAAATGGTTTCAAGAATCCCTGTTTTTCTTTGGAGCCCAACATGAAGCGTCTGAATTTATCTTTGGTAAATTTAGGCTGTGTTGCCTGTTCTGCTTTTTTACGAGCCTTAATTTCCTTTGCTTTTGCTTTCGATTTTTGCTTGTCTCGCTGCATTTCTTGCACTCCTCCTTCTGATTCTCTTAATCTCACGTTCTTCTTTCTTCATCTGTTTCTTCGCTTTCTTAACCTGTTTCTCATAAACGTCTTTCTTAGCAACAAAGGCTAGAGCGAACAGTGCTACCAGAATAATCTCCACAACGGAGTACAACCAGGCCATCGCCGAAGCATATCCGTAACCCTTTTCTGGAGATCCCGAGAACATGGAGTTCTTAATAAGTTCAATGATCGCATTCGAGTCATTGTTCGAAATAAATACGATCGTATATACCAGATTCAAAAGAATCATTGGTTTAATCGTAGGCAATGTAATCTTCCAGAAACATTCCCAGCCGGAACCACCGTCAATCTTAGCAGCTTCGTACATCGCCGGATCAATCTTCTGCAAACTGGACAGGAAGATCAAAATCTGAACTCCGGAATACCACAACATTGTGATCATGTTTTTAAACAGATCAGAGATCGGACTTGCCAATGCAGATGGCAAAGCACTCTCAATCGCTGTTGTGATCGCCTGTGTATCTAATGCTGTTACACTTCCGGCACCCTCAGCATTCAACATGCTGAGGATCGGACCACTTACAATGATTACAGGAAGGAAGAAGATCAGACGAAATGCTCCCTTTCCTTTGATTCTCTGGTTCAGCATCATCGCAATGATCAAAGCAAACACTACAATGACCGGAACCGAAATGATCGTTGATACCAGATAGTCAATCAGCTGTACCGTAAAATCTGCATCTGAGAAAAGAATCTGTGTAAAGTTTCCCTGTCCTACAAACTTAAATGTCGTAGCAAGCGGTGTAATACGAATGGTATTCAATGCATACCAGAATGACTGTCCCAACGGAAAGATCAGGAACATCAATGCACCAAGGATCCAAGGGGAGATAAATGCAGCTCCTACCAAAGCATCACGACGTGCCAGTTTACCAGCTTTAATCTTTACTTTCTTTTGCTTCTTTTCTTTCTTACTCATTTACCTCACCTGCCTTGCATTCGTATGACAATGCTTTCACTGTTACGCCATCTACTGTCTGATCTTGTGATGAGTAGTTTACATAAACAACCGCATTGTTACTGTAAGTTACTTTTGCAACATCATTGTCGAATCTCTCATGTTTCTCAATCGTTGCATCTCCAAGTGTTGTTCTCAGCTGACGTAACTGACTGTCGTAATTGATGATCGAATCTTTGTATGTTGTATATTTTGTACTATATTTGTCTGCAGAGTTTGTATAGATCAATGCTGATGAATCTTTCTCTGTAATATAGAATGATGGATATACACCAGCCTCTACCATCTGAAGGAAGTATTCTTCTTTATTGGCTTCAAAGTTTACATAGTCGGAATACATCGGAACAATGCCTTTCAAAACCATAGAGAGGAATGGGATTTCCTGATCGATATAAATATAATCGGATGTGCCAAGTGGCATATCAAGGAATGCATCCGTGTTTTTCCACAAATAAGCTACCGGCTCTTCCATGATCAGATTCGTAGAATCATCAATTGAGTTCATAGCATCTGCATATGCTTTTGCTGTCGAACTGCGACTGTAATAACTTCCTTTGTAGCTGTATGAGAACAATGTATTGCTGATACCGGAAAGTGCAATGTTATTGATCGACTTCTTGGCAGCTGATGATACAAAACTCTGTAAATACGAAGCTGACTTCTGTGGTGTAAGGAAGTTAAAGGTACGATAAACCTCAGCCCATATTTCTTCCTCAAAAGCACGTTTGTTGATCATCTTGATCGTGCTGAAGTTGAACATGTTTGTTTTTGGATTCAGACGAAGTGCATCACCATATAAATACATATTGTAATTATCCGCTGCTGAATCTTTGATCAGATCACTCAAGTCACTCTTGGAGCCAATGTGACGATCCGGATCATATTTTTTAATCGGAACATCATACAGACCGCCATCCTGCCATCCTTTATATACGGAAAGCACACTGGATACGCCATTCTGTTTCAACTCTGAGAAAATGTTCTTAATATCATCCGTCGTTGTCATGGTAACCGCTTTGGTTCCCAACAGGAACTCTTCACGATCTGTACCAAGGAAATCTACTCTTGTGTTGTAAGAAGTATCTTTCTTTGTCAACTGATTGTTGTTCAGAAGATATTCACGATAACTCTTTGCCATTGCTGAATAATTGGCATCGTCTCCACTAAGTAAAATGTAGCGAACTTGCAGATCGTCATGTGCGCGGTCTGCTTCTGCCTGTGTAACGGTACCGGAATTCGAATTGTTCAATGGCTGGATGTATGTGTCACGAAGCAAAAACTTAGCAAAGCAACGGTTGTAGTTGACGGTAACACCATTTGGCTGAACTTCGATTGAAGCACGTTTCTCGCCGCTCTCTACAATACCGAGATATGCCAGCTGCTGTTTAGTATGTGCCATACCAAAGATCGGAGCCAGTACTTCATTGGAATCTTCCAACATGTCAAGCTTATCCCAAAGGTAAGTCTTTGTGTCATTTTCACGGAATCCGGCATCTGATCCGTAGATCATCTGGGAAAATCCGGTAGAATAACGACCTTCTTTGTTGTCTAAGTAGATCAACGCACCATTTCCATCCGGTACAAGCATATAACCTTCCTGTTCATCCAGAAATGAATATCCCATCAATGGGAACAAGCTTACGGTAGAAATATAAGTTCCTTCTTTTTTCTCGATGATCGAATCATCCGGAACATTTACTACTAAATTGTCATTGTCCAAGGTAACATTTACAGTCAGTCCAAACTGATAATCATTAAAGAAGATCTTAGCAGAAAATCCTTTGTCATTCTTTGTAACATCAACGGTATTGGAATTGTTGATCAAATCTGCCTGATATGTGTTTTTCGTACCTACGATCGCGTTAAGAACAACACCAGACTTCATGTAACCATTCCATGAATTATTACTGTTACCATCGTCTTTCTCATCACTCAGTGTAGATTCTAAGATCTCACCGGTCTTTTTATTTTCAAGCATGATAGAAAGACGTTTTTGATATAAATACATCTTGTATGTGTCACTTTCACATACAAATTCATAATCTTTCTTTGTAATCCATTTGGATTTGTCAACTTTTCCGACAGCTCCGTCCTGTACAACTTCACCGTCGTCTGCTACTTTCTGTCCTTCTTCGCTGTCTTTATTGTCTGCATCCGCGGAAGCATCCTGACTACTGTCAGCAGAATCAGTAGCAGTTGTAGCACTTCCATCTACGGTATCTGCCACAGCTGTTGAAGGAACTCCAGGTGCACCAGCAACAATTACTGCCATTGCCATAACAACAGCAAACAGCTTTCTCAATTTCTTAGTAACCAAGTCGATACACCACCTCTCCAAATACTGCGCTAATGAACTCGAATACCTGAGCCCACAATACGTAAATAATGAAAATCAATAATGCTACGATCAAAATCGTGAAGAATGTAAGGAATATGATCTTCGCTGTTTCCTTCACACTGTAGTAGTTGACTTCTTTTATCGCTAACAGAACCAGAACAATCGTCCATGCATACATAATAAGCTGAACAACCGTGATCAGGAACTGCTCGTTGTTTGTCAAAATATGAGACAGGATAAAGGTAATCGGTGTAAACAAAATATATGGAAGAAGACTATAACAGAAGTATGTATAAATCTTCTTAACAGTACTTTCACCTTCATTGATCGTACATACCAGATAGTGGCATGCAGTAAGTCCGATCATAATTATCAAGATCTTACCAATATCGGATCCAATATCGTAACGACCTTCGCGTACCGTCTTCTGAAGGAAACCACACAAATATTTGTTGACAACATATTCGATCATAAATATTACCAGGATAATGGATGGTGCTGCCCAGGAAGCTCTTCCCTCCCTCGCAATACCATAAGAGCCATCAAATGGATGTCTCATGAAATATCCGGAATACATAACATTGGATACCACTTTGTTCTGTCGGATCTTTTCTTTGAAAGCTCTAGGGCCATTCAAAATGCCTTTCTTGCGATCCAGTACTTTTACCACTTTCCAGATAATGTAAAGTGCTACAAAGAACAGAAGCACTGTCACAATATTGTTCTGCAGCCATGTGTTTCGGATCTCCCAGAACGCATCGGTATAACCATCTTTATCTTTTGCCAGTTTTGCATAGCGAAGAGCTTCTGAATAATTGTTCTCCTGATAATAAGCACGCCCCATCGCTTTGTTGGCGTAGTCAAACATACTGTTCATCTGCAAAACTTCTGTCAGAGGCTCGCGGCTTTCTTCATAACGACCATTAGAATACAAGTTTAATGCCGTGTGAAGTTTCTGAGTAAACTCACTTGGCTGGTAAACCTGTACCTGATTTCGGTCAGAGTCAAGTACGTATACGGAGTCATCTGCGCCAACTGCAATACTGGTTGCAAGGTTCGACAAACCGACACGCTGGGAACCATCATCAGCAGCACCGAATACATAAAGTGGTTCACCCTGTTCATTGTACTCATAAATGTAACCAACAGAAGATACAACATACACGTTGTCGTTGTTACCAACAGCTACCGCTGCAGGAGCATCATCATATACATCCGTTGTTGTACTGGCGTTCATGTTGGTACCAGCAATGTTCAAACGTTTCAAAGTAGTGGTTTTATCACCACGGGTAACGGTGTAGATCAGACCTTTTTCATCGATCGCAAGGTTATCCGGTGTAGCCGGAATATTACTTACCATCTTCGCTCTCTGCTCATCGGTCAGGATCGCGCGGTAAATGATCTGCTGCAAGTTTGTCGATGCACGGTTTGTTCCGAAATATCCAAGGAATGTACCGCCATCTGCAGGGGAAATCTCTACAATACCGTTTGTGTTTGATTCGCAAACAACAAACATAATACCTGCATCATTTACAACAACTTTGATCGGCATGTAAGCAATATCATCACCATACAACGGGCTGTCCGGTTTACCATATTTGTTGAGCATATTTCCATCTGCGTCAAACTCATATACGGCAGCGCCATCACGATCTGCTACATACACATGTTTGTTTTCGGTAACATAAACACCTTTTGGTGTCTGCAAAATGCCTTTACCGATTTCTTTTACTAATTTGCCATCAATAGTACCTACTACGATACGACCATTGCCGGTATCTGCGATGTACATATTGCCGTCATCTGTAACACACATATCACTTGGGGAACTAAGGAAATCGTTTCCGAATTTCGGAATCGTTTTCTTTGCCAAATATGCGGTCTGTGTTTCTTCCATTCGTCCATATCCATCGACGGTATATGTTTTATATGGAGTTTCTGCGGAAGATTTGGTTGTGTTGATTCCTGTACCGATACTCATTGCAAGTACGAGCAAAGCTACCAGATTCAGGAGTTTTTTCTTTCTTACCATATTGCCTCTTTCCTTCGCCTGTTTTGCAATTACTACTTGATACCAGAATGCGCCATTGTGTTCATAACCTTGTTCTGCAAAATAACAAAGATGACTAAGTTAGGTACGAACAAAATCAATGTTGCGGCCGCCGCCATACCTTGTCCGGCTACCGTGTTGTTTGCATTCACTAAGGAGTTCATATAGAATGTCAATGTTTTCAAACTATCATCATTTACATAGTAGTTTGATGATTCCATATTGCCCCAAACCTGCTGGAATACTAAGATACCAGCTGTTGCCATCGCCGGTTTGATCATCGGGATGATCAGCTTGCGATAAATCTGAAAATCTGTGGCACCATCAATGTATGCTGCTTCAATCAAGGCATCCGGAACCTGCTCTACGAACTGTTTTACGAGGAACAGTGATACCGGGTAAGCCAAAAGCGGCAAAATATGTGCCCACATTGTATCAATCATGCCCAATTTACTGATAACCAGGTATCTTGGGATCAATACTGCTGTAGCAACAAACATCAGCGCGATCTGGTTGATCTGCATCATCAGATCACGGCCTTTAAATTTCAACTTTGACAACGCAAATGCTGCCATCGTTGTAAAAAGCAAAGATAAGCCAACTGTAACAATTGTTACAAACAAACTGTTGAACACGTAACGGCTGAATGGAATACCAGCGGTACGGCTGAATTTAACCAGTTTTGTAAAGTTCTCGATTGTAGGGTTTCGAACGATAAATGTAGGTGGAAACGCGAACAATTCATCCATTGGTTTAAACGCATGATTCGCAATAAACAAAATAGGCAAAAACATGAATAAAACTAATGGTAATAATACCAACATAATCTTAATCTGGCCTTTTTCGAATTTCTGCGGATTCATTCGTTTGCCTTTATAAGCCATTATTTTTCCTCCTTTTTATCAATCTTTTTCTGTTAAAAGAATGTTACAGAATTTCGAGAAAATCTGAACAATCAACAACAATACTACAGAAACAGCGGCTGCGTATCCCATTTCGTAACGCAGGAAACCATAATCTTCGATATGGTTTACGATCAACTGTGCGGCATATCCCGGAGATGGGTTACCAGTCAGCTGTGTAGAAACAATACCATTCTGGAATGCCTGTACGATCGCCATAACGGCTGCGAACAGCATCTGTGGCTTCATCTGAGGAATCGTAATGTAGATCATTTCCTGTACACGGTTCTTAACACCGTCAATTGCAGCTGCTTCATACAACTCTTCATCCGAGTTCAAAATACCGGAGATCATGGACAAGAATCCTACACCCATGGAAGACCACAATCCGATTACGATTACGATCGGCAACAGGCAGTTTGCAGAACTCAGCCAAAGTACCGGTTCATTGATGATACCAAGGTTCATCAACCAGCTGTTCAGAAGACCCATCTGGTCTCCGGAGAAGATAACCTTCCACAGTACTGTCATTGCGGTAGGTCCACACATACTTGGCGAGTAGATGATCAACGCCAGTACGGTACGTGGAAGCTGTGTCAGGTTACACAGTGCCCAGGCAAGGAGGAATGATAAAACATATCCTCCAACACCTACGACAATCGCATATAATACCGTATTTGGTAATACATACTGCATGAATACTTCGTCGCTGGTAAGCAACGTAATGTAGTTCAGGAATCCTGTAAATTTAGGAAACTGAATACTGTTGAAGTCCGTAAAGGACAATACTACTGCGACAATTGTTGGCACCAGGATAAATACTGTAAATACAATCGCATATGGTGCCATGAAGATGTAACCATTGCTGTTCGAGCGCTCTCTCTTCCGGATGTTGCCTCTCTTGCCGCCAGCTTTTTTCTTTGCTGTTCCATCTTCTTTTTGTTTGGTTATTTCTTTTTTCTTCGAGCGCTTCTCTTTTGGGAGTTCGCTCTTTTTCACTTTTGCTGCTGAATAATCTTCAACAACAACATTCTTATTTGTTTCAGCCATATTTCACTCCATCTCTCACTCTGCAAGTAATTTCTTTACCGAATCAATTGTAGGAATGTTGTATTCCTTAATTGTATTTCCCTTACTGTCAGTGTAACCGAACTCTTTCAACTTACGTTCAAACTCATGATCAACGTTCTTAACCGCTTTATCAATACGAGTTCTCTCGTCCTGACCATCTGCTACAATGTTGTTGAATGCATTACTCAACTCACGCTCTAACAGGTATGTTCCAGGAACACGAGCTACGTCTACAACATTCTTTGCTGTTTCTTCGATTACTGATTTGGAATTTGAATCAATTGGCAACTGATCAAGTGCTGCCATGTTAGCTGTAGGCCAAATGTAGTCATCACCATAAGAGATCTGAATTGTCTGTCCGAATTCAGCCTGTGTCTCTGTTGAAGACCACCATTTAACAAATTCCCAAGCTTTCTTTTCTCTGTCTTTGTCATCATTTTTGAAGATAACGCTACTCTCTGCACATCCACATACCGAACGGTCAATTGTTCCGTCTTCCTGTTTGGTACCAGGAGCCAGTGCAATTTCCCAGGAACTTGCAAGCTCTGGAGCCGCATTGGTAAGCATGTTGTAAGTAGCATAATCAGCAATTCCGATTGGAAGGTCACCATTTCTGAAGTGCTGATAGAAGTTATCAACATTGACCGGCATATCATATACGGTAAACAGGTCTGTCAAAGTTGTGAAACCTTTTACAGTCTCTTCTTTTCCAAGAGCACAACCTTCATTGGCTGTTGCGTTGTACAAGGAACCACCATTCTGTACTAGAAGTGGTGTCGTACCATGGAAGTTTCTCATAAGAAGCATACCTGCTGTTGGATAGTAGAAGTTCAAACCTCTCATCTGAAGATCCGGAAGCATATCAATGACATCATCCATCGTCTCTGGAAGTTTCAATCCCAACTTCTCCATAACGTCGGAACGATAATACATTACCCAGAAGTTCATTGTCTCCGGCATGGAGTAAACTTTATCTCCGATCGTACCGGTAAGGAAGAATCCAGGTTCATACTGATTTGCCGTCTTCTTGAAGTCTTCAAACTGAGTCATATCAGCAAGCGCACCACGGATTGCTAACTCATATGGGATCGTGTAGTTGATACCGGTTGCTACATCCGGAGCATTTCCGGCTGAGTTTGCCAGTACCAGTTTCTGCTGATCCGGCATGATACTGATATCTACCTGAATACCAGTCTCCGGAGTAAACTTCTCATCAATCAGTTTCTGCATGATCTGTACATACTGACTGGAACGGTTTACCCAAACCTGTAAGTGGCTGGAATCCGTGTTTCTTGTCGAATATGCCTGATCCGTAAAGGAAGAAGTAAATCGTTTTACGTTCATCCATGCTGACTTAAATATATTTGGTTTTTTAGGAAGACTTGCACCATCCTGGTAAATCCAGATCCGATCGATTGCCAGACCGTTGACGATCAAGTCATCAATTGCCTGGGCCAAATAATGGTTTACTGAGTTTGTGCTGGTTGACAACTCGCTGATACGATATGGAATCTCATCCGGGTTCTTTGCCAGACTCTCTAACTGGTTTGCTGCTACAAGCATAGAAGCCATAACCGCTACACTCTTATCACTGTCACTCCACTGAATGGCGCTCTGTTCCAGTTCTTTCAAGCGATCTGCATATCCCTGCAGAGTCTCTTCCAGATTTGGAATATAACGGGAAAGTTTCAAGTCACGGTATTTATCCGAATTGGAACCTGCTACTTTTGTAATCTCCAGCGCAAGGTCATTTACCTCCGACATGATCTCATCCAGCGCTTCCATGATATAACAGATGTTGTCCATGGAAAGTGTATAAGAAATCGTGTGCTCACCGGCATCCAGATAAACGGTCAGGTTCTTTCCTTCCGAATCCGTCATTGTGGATTTTTTATACTTGGTTGTGTATTCCATTGAATAAGAACGAAAAGCTTCATTCGGGATCTTACCATCAATTGCTACATCAACGAATACCGGGAAGTCTGTCTTGTCTGACTGACGGTAATTGGCAGCAATGTTATAATATCCTGCTTTTTCTACATTGAATGAGTATGTAACTTTCTGTCCAGCTTCATTGAAAGAATCAGAATCCAATGTATTCAGTACCGTATCGGTAGTGGTGTATGGGTCCAGACTGGTATCATACTCTGCGATCGCATGAATAGATGAGTCGTTCGTCTCTGCATATTCTTCACCCTGAATCTCGATGATCGCATCTCCGTCCGCTTTTTCAGAACCTTTGTATGCTTCTACTTCTTCTGCTGCGCTAAGTCCTACATTACCAAGTAAGAAGTTTCCTTCTTTTACTTCAAATGACAAGGTGTGTTCACCTTTCTTCAGCTGCAGCTTCAAAGGATCTGAGTGACGATAACTGGCATCGTAGATTGCACGATTTTCCCAGCGAATGTCCTTTTCAGGAACGGCAACTACTTCATTGCCATAACGGTCGTAGTTCTTTTCCTCTGCCAGATTCCAGGTAGTAGCCAGCTTGATGTTTCGAGTTTCATAAAACGGATACTCGCCATCCACCTGCATTGCCATAGCAATTGGCAAGATCGATTCATCGTAAGATAAATAGTCAAAGTCCATGACATACAAGCCATCTTCTTTTACATTGATCTTGAGGTTGAACTTATCACCATTGGATACTTTCAACACTTTTGCACTTCCGGCATAATCCTTTGTCTCATCGGTAAGCTTTGCTTTTGCATCTGCATCCGCTGCTTTTTCAATATCATAAGATATCGGCTCACCTTTGTAATCAGACAGCGTGTACTTACTGCTAACTTTGGTGTAGTTCGTACCAATACGCTCACTGGAATATTCTTCCTTTTCGTATGCCGACGAACTTTGTTGTGTTGTGGCATCTGTTGCAGAGCCACTGGCTGTCTCGGCATTTACAGTCCCGGAACCGGAATTCTGGCCGACGATGGCAGCCACCATTGCTACGCTAAGTACGGTAGCAATCGTCTTTTTAACTGTTTTTGTTATGTTCTTGCGCCGCATAACATCCTCCTTGCAACTAATTTTATCGATCGTTCTGTGCATTTCTTACATAAATTACACTATAACATATCAATAATACTATGCTTAATGCCAAAAGTCAATAATAAACCAGGGCTTTATTGTTAATATTTATAAAAAATTGATGTGTCTTTTGTGCAAATTAGTAAAAAATGACAAGGCACTCATTTTATATAAAACGAGTGCCTTTCTTCCTATTATAATGTAACATTAACTTTGCATATATCTGGCAATCCGAATCTCTTTCATCCGGCGTCGGATCAGATACACCAGATAGACCGCGGAACTGATAGCAGCTAAAGCCACTCCATATCCTTTCCAGATGGTCGCGAATGTTACATGCCAATACCCCATCAACAGCAGTGATGCAAACAATAGCATCACTACCCAATAAACATATGCCAGCGCCGTAATGATCACCCAGCCAAGAGCATCCTTGGCAAAATCAATCGGTTGATCCGGCACCCGATGAGGATCCGCAGGTCTGCGACGATATCTAAGTCCTTTTTTACTCAAAATATTTCACTCCCCAAACGCTTTCATTCTCGCCTACTGCTGAGAATACCATAACTTCGGTTCCTGCTTCATCTTTCATCTTGCAGAACACACCGCTGTATTCTGTTCCATCAATCGTCACTTTCATCTGGTAGCTGTCTTTCTTCGCTTCCCATGTGCCATCTTCGGATGAAGTGAACGCATTGCCTTTTTCTGTCAAGACAATCTTTTCCGGTTGTGCGATCTCAGCGTCAATCCTCGTACCCTGATTGATAAAGAAATATTCGCCGGTCACTTCTTCCTTGGAATAACCCGTGCCCGATACCGTCTCACCATTGGTTGGATAAGGCAGCATACATGGCCAGCCTTCTTCATTGTAAAGGATCTGGTGAACACGAGGCTCATGGAATTCACCTTTTTTCTCAAATCGGACATGGCTGCAAATGTATCGCTTGCCATCCGACGCGATCAGTGCCGAATTGTGTCCTGTCGCCATATATGCCTGTTCCTGGCTTGGCAGCATATAGTTTCCGGACATCTTGATACCAAACATGAACGGACTTCCCGCCTTCATCGCCGGTGCTTTTCCCTTCATATCAACGTAGCTGCCATCTACCTTATCGGAACGGAAGCAACGGATCTGATAACCACCAGTTCTGGTAAGGCTTCCGTAAGAAACATACAGATAGTAGAAACCGGTCTGCTCATCATATACAATATAAGGGGCCTCGATCGAAGTATGACCTCCACCAATCAGCCGCTTGCCATAGTATGGGTCCACATTGTTGGCCGGATCCGCTTCCGGATGAATAACTTCTCCAGTCTCTTCGTTGATCTCCAAAAGGAAGATACCGCCTGACCAGGAACCGTATACCATCCACATCTTGCCATCTTTGTCCCAGAAAATCGTAGGATCAATACAGTTTGGCCATGTCTGGTTGTCATAGGACAATCCGTCATTCTTCAGATAAGTTTCCATGACATAATCTTTGTCCACAGCATCCAGTACGTTGGTCTTGTCCAGCGTCTGTTCGTTGAATCCGGAATATAACAGGTTGCCCTGTGGTTCAAATGGACCTTCCGGAGAATCGCTGGTCGCATAACAGATCGTAGATGTGTAATAGTTCGATGAAGTACAATAGTACATGTAGTACTTGCCGGCTTTCTCGCTATACTTTACATCCGGTGCCCAGATATGAGGAGTGCCATCCTCGGTCGGGATCGCACTGGTGCGCTTTCCGGTGAGTACAAATGGTTCCTCTGATCCGTATATCTTGCCATAGATCTTATTTTCTTTGGAAAATCCGTTCGTCATCGTCGTCCAGGTACGAAGATCCGTGGATTTTGCCGCGGTCATATGGGAACCATAAATATAATATGTGCCATCCACCTCAAGGATTGAAGGATCGTGGTCACTAACACCAGCTTTCAAAGAGCCAGTCTTGATCGCTGACATATCTGTTGAAAAATTCGTAGTCAATGCTTCGCGCTCTTCTTTTGCTACTTCTTCCTGACTTTTTCCACACCCTGTGAAGATCAGGGCTGTAATGGTAGCTATACTGACAACTACCTGCCATTTCTTTCTCATGAAATACCTCCTGCCAAAATCAATTTTTTGTCTTTTCTCATTATAGCAAAGTCCCCGTTAATAATCAATCTTCCTCATAAAAAAAATGTTTAAAACCCGCCCACTTATGTGGTATAATATTTTTATTGAAAACCTATTACTTTGGAGAAGGGTGGAGGTGACATATGAAAGGCAAAAATTTATCCAATATTATACAGACTTCCGTTGTCTGGTCTGCCTCTCACGAACCCGCAGAAGAAGATTATCTTACCAGACTTGCCAATCGCCGCGGTCTGTACGATTACTACGCTTCATTGAACAAAAAAGGCGTGATCCATGCCATGTTCATTGACATTGACAACTTCAAACGGGTAAATGACATCTATGGTCACAGTATGGGGGATAAACTGCTGATCGAGATCAGCCGTCTGATCCAGAAGCATGCGATCGGTTTTACTTCCCGGATCGGCGGGGATGAATATGTAGTCATTCAGGACGGTTCTCTGGAACATGAGAAAGTAGAACAGATTGCTACGGCTTTGATCGACGGCATTGACACCATTGATTTTCGTCCCGATATTCTTTCACTGGTTTCTCTGAGTGTTGGTATCGTATTCGACCAGTCACTCGATCAGCCTCTGGATGATATTCTTGCCAAGTGTGATTCTGCCATGTACCGTGCTAAATTCGATGGCAAAAAACGGTTCACGATATATCAGAGTTTTGACCGTACACTGGAGATCAGCCGGAACATCGAACTGGAGATGGAAGACGCACTCGCCACAGGACAATTCCATGTTTATCTTCAACCGAAAGTAAACATGATCACCAACAAATTATATGGCGCTGAAGCACTTTCCCGCTGGGTACATCCTGTGGATGGTGTACGCACACCGGATCTGTACATTCCGCTTTTCCAAAAAAACGGCTTTATTTCCAAACTGGATCTGTATGTTTTTGAAGAGGTTTGTAAATTAAAAGCTTCCTGGGAAGGCAAAAAGTACCAGCATGTTCCGATCTCGGTCAATATGTCACGGCTGCATCTTTACAACAAGCATTTCACAGAAGATCTGGAAAACATTGCCAATAAATATGGAATTCCAACCAATGAACTGGAACTTGAGATTACAGAAAGCACCTTTATCAAAGATACCCACGAACTGATCCGGGTGATCGACTTACTTCAATCCCGTGGTTTTCTGGTTTCTATTGATGATTTTGGTTCTGGTTTTTCTGCCCTGAACCTATTAAAAGACATGGCAGTAGACACCGTTAAGATCGACAAAGAGTTTTTACAGGTATCTTCCAATACCGCACGTGGAAAAACTGTTATCCGCAGTGTGATCATGATGTGCCGTGACCTCAAGATCAACGTAGTAACAGAAGGAATTGAGACAAAAGAACAGGTTGACTTTATCATGCGTTGTGGTTGTCCGATCGCGCAGGGCTTCTACTACGCCAAACCTCTTCCTGTACCTGAATTCATTGAATTTGCAGACGAGCATCTGACCGATATACAGACAAACTTTCATTTTCCATTCAACGGCAGTCTGGACACACCGGATCACACAAAGGCCGCTGTTTTTACCGGCCCCGGAACACTGCATTATGCTCCCGGCATCTACAAAGATTCTCTTGCCGTTCAGTTTGAAGGCGGAGCGATGGAAAAAAATGTCGTTGAGGTTCCACCGGAAGTGATCTGCAATGACAGTTTTTCCGTTTCCATATGGATCTACCCGGAGCAGGCACATTTTTGGAGCAGTGCACTCTACATCAAGTGTGAGACCGGTTTTTACTCCATCTGCCCTGTAGCGTGGGAAAGCCATTCCGATTTTCGTATCCGTGATTCCCGTGAAGTGAATGGCTGGTACGATCTGAGCGGATTACAGCTTCAGCCAGATATCTGGTGGCACTATTGCATTACCTACAATGCCATGAACGAAACAGCCACTGCGTTTATCAATGGTGTCGTCGTGAGCCGTCTGGAAAATGTTCCAACCAATCATTTTGTCAAACGTATTATGGTTGGCGGCGATGTATTTCAGCCTTCTTTTATCGGCAGGATCTGCGAAGTTCGTTTTTACAACGATGCGCTGGATTTTGATGAGGTCAAGGAACTGCACCAATCTTATATCAACGATGAAAATTTTGTTGCTGTTCCTGCCACGGTATCTTAAACAAAATATAGCATATAACAAACAGCACAATGAGTACCATTGTGCTGTTTGTTTGTGCCTATTGTGGTTTTTTAATTCTGTTTTGCGTTGTCGTCCAGCTTTGCCCCACCAGAGGGCATTCCATCCTGTACGACAATTTCTGTGGCATCCTCACCGTCTGCCACTACGGAAATATTGTCACCAATCGCTACATCATCTAATGAAATCTCAGTTTTGGAGTCTCCACTTTGTTTATAAACTTTTGTCTTGGAAGAGATGTTATAATTCTTACTCTCTCCCTGAAGCATCTGGGAATCATCTGGTTTTTGCTGTCCGTCCACAGCACCACCGCTTGCCGGCTGTTCGCCCTGTGGTGGTTCCTTCTTATCACTGGAACTATCCGAGTTCATATTCTGGTCCGGTTTTTCTCCGTCCTGTGGTTTGCCCGACATAGCACCACCACTGACTGCACCACCGGAAACATTTTCCATCTTTTTCATGTCGTCCGCAAACGCTTCAATCACGACCTGCGAATCTGAAATACTGGTAAGTCTGCCATTCGTTGTGCTGGCAGAACCTGAACTGCTGTTTCCACATCCCGTCATCCCTATCGTTGCCATACATAATAATAATCCTGTGCAAAATGCTTTGACATTTTCTGTTTTCATATCGCTTACCTCCATTCAACCCTTGCTATGTATCTTTGAATTGACTTTATCTTACCAATCCAATTTGAGCAAAATGTGAATAGAATGTGTTAGCTCTGTGAACTTTACTCCGCCGAGTCTAAATAGACCGGATGGCATAATGTACCTTTTTCAAAGGTAAAATCTGCTGTTTTTACAGGATATTTCAACTCTGACTCATAGTACCACGGATCTTCTTTGTGTGCCGGGTTGAGTATAATATGAAATTGCTGTGCCGGTGTTCCACCCTGCGCCAGAAGATACGCTTTTTTACCATCTTCGTTGACGCACTCATCGACGATCATCACAACATGGCTGGTATTTCCTGACTGCAAATAAAGATCTCCGATCTGGATCTCGGACTTTTTGACCTTCTTCGTCTCTTTTGCCAGTGTATTCATACCGGTATAAAGCAAAACACTTTCCATATATTCCGTAAATGTCTTGTGGCTGTCCTTCATATCCGCTTCCACCGCAGACGCCGACACAGCAGCCTGACTGACATTCCGGGTTTGTTCTGCCCGGCTTTGCTCTACCCAGCGGGTTCCCGATGCGTCCGACTGGATCCGTTTGCCACTCTGCCACTGCTTATAATCTGCCTGAAAGCTATTGGGAAATACAAAAGAAATCTCGTCATACAATTGCTGCTGCCACATGTACTCTCCATAAACCCGCAGAATCGTTCCTGCTGCCTGCTGGAGATTGCGCTTGTCCACCGGAAGCTTCAAAACTGCTGCTGTCCGGCTTACTTTTTCAGATCCGGTGTAATATTTCACTTTGGCACCTGATTTTTTTACTTCATAATTGCGAAGAAATGTTGCCAGGCTGCCCTCCGCAGAAGAAGTCCGGTGATAGTCTTTTGGCGGAAGAATACGGGTTGCTACCGTCGTACCATCCGGATCATAGATCGTGCCATCCCCCACAATATCGGAAAACGGATCTTCTTCGGAAGCGATCCCGCTCCCCGATACGGCGCCACCAGTCGCGGATTCTACCGCCGACGGCGTGACCACCTCTGCTCTTTCTTCCTCGGTACCCCAGCTAAATGGATGGCATACCGCCAATATCAAAATCAATACAACCGCGCCCAGTCCGGCTGCGATCAAAATTGCTTGTCTTTCTGTCATGAGTCCCTATTTCCTCTCGTATAATATGTGTTGCCCCGTGTATCTACCGACGGCCGGCCGCCAGATTCATTTCTGTATCTTTCCGGCATCTTTTCATGGACTTATTATAGTTCAATTGCTATACTATAGTCAATCTTTATCATTTTTAACAAGGCGACAATACATATTATAATAGGAGGAACCACTATGAGCAAATGGCAAAGAGCAAAGTATCAGCCCAATCTGCCTCTCGGACCTGCCGGGGCACGTGTTACTGCATGCAAAGAACACCGCATGCTGTCCAAAGAGGCTGCAAAAGAAACAATGGTTTTATTGAAAAACGAACAGCACACACTTCCCCTTGCCGAAGGAACGAAGGTAGCCCTGTTTGGAAAAGCTACCTTTGATTATGTAAAAGGCGGTG
The DNA here is from genome assembly GCA_934316925.1 of uncultured Eubacterium sp. Taxonomy (GTDB): domain Bacteria; phylum Bacillota; class Clostridia; order Lachnospirales; family Lachnospiraceae; genus Eubacterium_F. Next base: position 1,759 of record CAKREC010000023.1, on the reverse strand, counting down.
GCGGAAGTGGTGATGTCACGGTTTCTTACATAAAAAATATTTATGACGGTCTGAATGAAATTCCGGATCATGTATACATCGAACCGGAACTGGCATCCTTTTATCGCAAAAAAGTAAAGCATCAATACGCCAAGGGGATTGAGCCGGGTATGACAAAAGAACCGCTCCTTACCGACGAACAATACAAACGTGCACGCGCTTTTGCCGACACCGCGATCATTTCTTTATGCCGATTTTCGGGGGAAGGCTGGGATCGTCGCAGCAAATTTGATGCCAAGACCAGTCTGCCTTCCGACAAACCGGTTGACCCGGAACGTGAAACATTTGAAGATGGTGATTTTTACCTGACTGCCAATGAGCGCACAATGATCGAACAGGTCAAACAGTATTTTCCACATATCATTGTTGTCCTTAATGTAGGTGGCATGGTCGACACCAGCTGGTTTGTCACAGACGATAAGATCCAGTCAGTGCTCCTTGCCTGGCAGGGTGGTATGGAGGGCGGTACCGCTGCCGCAGAACTCCTCTGTGGCAAAGGAAACCCAAGTGGAAAATTATCGGATACCTTTGCCCGGTCTCTGGAGGCATATCCTTCCTCCTGCAATTTCCATGAAAATGACAAGTATGTAAATTATACCGACGACATTTATGTGGGATACCGCTATTTCGAAACGCTGGCAGCCGGCAAAGATCAGGTCAATTATCCATTTGGTTACGGTCTGTCCTATACGACATTCAGACGGAAAGTCGATGCGATCATCGGTGCAGACGACACCAGCGATGTATTGGTGCAGGTAACCGTTACCAACACCGGCAGGGTTCCCGGCAAAGAAGTCGTACAGATTTACGGCAGTGCCCCTCAGGGTGTCCTCTACAAACCATCCAAATGTCTGATCGCATTTGAAAAGACACGCTGTCTTGCTCCCGGCGAGCAGCAGATCCTCCGTTTTTCTGTTTCTCTTGACGCACTGGCATCCTACGATGATCTCGGAAAGATCCGGCAGTCTGCTTATGTGCTGGAAAAGGGAGAGTATACTATCTGGACCGGCACTTCTGTACAGGATGTGGAATGTGCCGCCACGATCACGCGCAAACAGGATCAGATCGTCCGCCAGCTTTCCCGTCATCTGGCACCAACTGCCCTGCCAAAGCGCTTACTGGCAAATGGCGAATACGAGGAACTTCCTCAGTCCGAAGGAAATGATCCAAACGAATACGATCTTCCACTTCAGGATAAAGTTGGCGTGGATGGTCTCACACCTGCTTACCGTCAGTTGGATGGCGTCCTTTTGTGGAGCTGGCGCTTCAAACCAGGCATCCGCCCATTTACCGAAGTTGTTGACGGCACGATGACACTCGATGATTTTGTAGAGCAAATGACCGATGAAGAATTGATGCACTTAGTTGGTGGACAGCCAAATACCGGCGTTGCGAATACTTTTGGCATTGGAAACATGCCGGAATACGGCATTCCTAATATTATGACCGCAGACGGTCCTGCCGGACTCCGCGTAGAAGAAGAAACCGGCGTCACAACAACCGCCTGGCCTTGCGCTACCGGTCTTGCCTGCAGCTGGAACACGGATCTGGTGTACCAGGTCGGCAGAGCAGCCGCCAAAGAAGTCAAAGAAAACAATATTAGCGTCTGGCTGGCTCCCGGTGTGAACATTCACCGTAGCCCGCTGTGTGGACGAAATTTTGAATATTATTCCGAAGATCCATTGATAAGCGGAAAAATGGCAGCTGCAATCACAAAGGG